>JAUYKQ010000021.1 GCA_030699905.1 bacterium | reverse complement strand
GCCGTCAAACGATGAGGGACACTACGCGGTAGTGGTGGGGCTCTCTGATGACTATCTTTTTTTAAACGACCCGTGGAACGGCAAAAAATTTGAAATCTCCCGTGAGGAGTTTCTAAAAAGATGGAAGGACTCCGATGGCACGCACAAAAACTGGCTTATGGTAATTTCAGAAAATGACTTGAAGCTCGGCAAGCAATTTTTGCCAAATAAATAAAGAGAAGAATAATGGGGATAACGCGGACAGATTTCGCCAAAACAGAAAACAGGGCACCGACAACAGCTTTTCTTTTGTCGTTTTCGTGATAATATATTTGCAACTTAATAACGCGCGCTTAGCTCAGTTGGCTAGAGCGCATCGTTGACGTCGATGAGGTCCCAGGTTCGAGCCCTGGAGCGCGCACAATAAAAGCGGTATTTACCGCGGAGCAAGCTCCGCCCGAAGGAAGCTTAGAGACTCGCTCCTTCCCCCGTAGCAAGCTACGGGGTATTTATACCCTTATATTAGCTCCTCGGCTCGGAAATGAAAATGCAAAGCCATTTTCATTTCTCTCGCTCTACGTCGCTAATAAGTCCTAGAATTGAAGCGATAGAAAGCAAACTGCTTTGCTTTCGACAGGGCGAGAAAGGCTTTTCGTTATTGAGGCGGGGGTTGGGAGCCGAAATCGAAAAGCACCCGCGCATGGTAATCGAGAGCCCTGGAGCGCGCACAATAAAAGCGGTATTCACCGCGGAGCAAGCTCCGCCCGATTGCCGAATCCATTTTATTTATTTCGACAATCAAGGGGCGAAGGCGAAACAAAGAGGTAAATACCCCGAAAATTACTATCTTGAATTACAAAATACGGCAAGTGCCCCCCCACGAGGAAAGTCACAAAAAAGTGACTTGAGCCCAGGGCAAGCGCCCTTGGAGCGGTCACTTTTTTGGGAGCTTTCCCTTGTGGGGGGGGAAGCAAGTGTTTCGTAATTCACGGTTACTACGGGAAAAAGTGATGACTTGCGAGCACGAAATGTGAGCGGAAGCTTTACTTTGCTTTAAGAGTCACATAAATGTCTTCAAGCGCTCTGACGGCGTCACCCGAGGCGATGTTGTTTTGGTGATATTTTATATTCGTACAGTCGCCGGCCGCCCATATTCCGAGTACCGATGTTTGCTGTGTCCACGGGTCTATCTTTATGCGCTTGTATTCATCTAATTCAACAAGTTCCTCCACAAAACCGGTTGTCGGCACGGAACCGACTTCGGCGAAAATCCCTTGAAGCGAAAGCTCTTTTGTTTCGCCGGATTCTTTATCTTTGTAGACAAGTCCGCTTACCATTTTATCGCCTTTGATTTCCAAAAGGTCGGCGTTTAAGATAGCGTGCATTTTGGGGTCGGATAGAACCTTTTTGACTGTCATCGGGTCCGCTTTGAATTCAGGGCTTCGGTGGATAAGTACGACGCTCTTCACGTAGGCCAAAAGTTGGGCCGCCGTTTCAAAACCGGCATTTCCTCCGCCTATTACGGCCACATCCAAACCGGCAAAAAGAGGCCCATCGCACGAGGCGCAGTATGTGATACCTTTATGTTCAAATTCTTGAGCTCCGGGCACGGAAAGTTTTCTGCGGTGACTTCCCGTACTTACAAGAACCGTCTTGGTTCTGTATTCGTCTTTGTCTGTTTTTACGATAAAACCGCCGTCGGTCTTTTCAATTTTCACCGCCACTTCGGGTACTTTTATTTCAACCATATCTCCGGCGTACGCTCGCAAATGTCCTTCAAAGTTTTTTGCAAGCTCCGCTCCGGAAACTTTTACCGTGCCTATCCAGTTTTCAATGCCTTCCGAAACGACGCTTTGTCCGCCAAAATCCTTGGCTACAAAAACGGTCTTTAGACGTTTTCTTGAAGCGTACACTCCGGCTGATACTCCGGCCGGCCCTCCGCCTAAAATCAATAAATCGTACATAGTTAGTTTTTCAAGTTCTTCATGTTAAAAGTTTATCAAGTTGAAAGTTCTTAAAGTATTCCAAATTTGACTTACTTTACGGACTTTATGAACTTTTCACTTGACGAACTACTTCTTGCTTCGCCTTAAAAACGCCGGTACCGCTCCCCAGTCGTCTTCGTCGTCTTCCGAGGGTTTTCTTACCGGCTCTTCTTCTTTTTCCTTCATGCTCGCGGGAGATGCCATGGTGTTGAATATTTTGCCTCGCTCGGGGGTCTCACCTTCGCTGAAAAGCGTTTTTCGGGGACCTTCAGGAAAACCGGAAGCGATGACAGTAATTTTAATCTCGTTCTTTTTCAGTTTCTCATCTCTTATTGTTCCGAATATTACTTTGGCGTTCGGGTCAATGGATTCAGTGATGACTTTAGCGGCATCCTGTATTTCAAACATAGTGAGGTCGTCCCCGCCGGCAATGGAAAAAAGCACACCTTTGGCTCCGGTAATTGAAACTTCAAGAAGGGGAGAATTGATAGCCGCTTTGGCCGCTTCCTCGGCGCGTTTCTCGCCCGATGCCGTGCCGATACCCATAAGCGCCGACCCCGCGTTTTCCATAATGGCTCTGATGTCGGCAAAGTCGGTGTTTATTATACCGGGTACGGTTATAAGGTCGGAAATTCCCTCAACTGCCTGCTTTAACACATCGTCACACATGGCAAATGCCTGCTTGGCCGTTGTTTCTTTACTTATGGTTGCCAAAAGACGGTCGTTAGGCACTATTATTATAGCGTCAACAGATTTACGCAGTTCGTCCAAAGCGGCTTCGGCTATTTTCATTCTCTGATGTCCTTCAAAGAAAAAAGGTTTGGTGGTGACGGCCACGGTTAAAGCGCCGAGTTCTTTGGCCGTGCGAGCGACTATGGGAGCCGCTCCCGAGAAAGTTCCTCCTCCCGTACCTCCCGCTATGAAAATCATATCGGCCCCTTTGACTGCTTCTTGGATTTCTTCTTTTGTTTCTTCTATGGCGCGTTTGCCGAGCTCCGGATTCATTCCGGTTCCCAAACCTCTGGTCAAGTTTTTGCCAATGTGAATTTTCTTTTTAGCCAGAGAGTTGTGAAGGTCTTGAGCGTCTGTGTTAACAGCGATAAATTCAACCCCTTTTACTTTGGAGTTTATCATGTGGTTGATGGCATTTTTGCCGGAACCGCCGACTCCGAGAACTTTGATTCTTGCGAATGCTTCTACTTCCGGTTGAATTTTGGGCATAAATTTATTTTAAGGTCTAAAATGTAAAGTGTAAAGCCGAAGTCAATAAAACAATTGAAAAATGCAATTCAAATGCCAAAATACGGCATTTGAAGACCGTGTCTGTTTAAAGGGTATGATATCAGAAAGAACGAAAAGTGAAAGGTTGACTCATCTATCCAATCATTATCAAGTTATCGGCTTAAAATATCTATGGAAAAAATTGTTTTATCCATTTCGCGGCGCGAGTTTTGACTTGGCGAGCGGCCAAGGCGAAAGGAGAGGGGGATTCTGAATCGGATGTCAGTCCTATTATAGCCAGTCCGTAACTTACGGACCAAGAAGCGTCTTTTATGGACAACCTGCTTTTGTCTCCCATCTGCATTTGGGCAGTACGTGAGGGAAGACGCAAAGATGTCTTGGCCATGTCTTCTATCATGTCTATGCCCGCGCCTCCTCCTGTCAGTATTATACCGGCAGGCAAAAGTCCGCTTCGGCCTATTTTTTTCAAATGGGCTTCTATGAGTTCAAAGATGTCGGAAAGGCGGGCGGAAATTATTTCATCAAGTTTTCTCTTTGGGTATTCGGCGCCGACCAAAAGTCCTCTTTTCGCTTCCTCCGCTTCTTCAAGCGGTATCTTAAGTCCGAGCGCTATGTCGTTTGTTATGTCGTTGGAACCGATAGGAAAGACCTCCAGAGAGACGGGAATTCCGTTTTCGTAAACCACGATAGAGACCGTTTCGGAACCGATATTTGCGAGAACACATCCGGCTACTTTTTGGGGCTTGGTCAATGTTACTACGCTGGCGGCCAATGGAGCGGCTACCACTTCGTCTTCCACTATAATGCCCGCTCCTTCCACCGCTTCTATGAGGTCGCGCAAGTGATGTTCCAAACAGCCGACAAAAAGAGTTTTGACTTCCAATTTTCCGCCCTTGAGCCCCAAAGGTTTTCCCAAAACGGGCTTGCCGTCTATTTTGTAGTTTATGGGAATGGAGTGGATTATTGTTCGGTTTTGGGATACGTTTTGCGGCAAGTTTTTTAAACTGGCGGCTAAAACGTTTTCAATATCGCGTTCAGTAATTTCAGTGTCGGCTCTGGATATTATAGTGGAGCCGGTTGACGTGGCGGCGGAAAGTCCTATACCGCCTATTGAGATGATGGTTTTTTTAATTTTTATTTTTGCGGCCAATTCGGCTTGATTTACCGCCTGATGCAAACTTTTTATAACATCGCCTTGGTTTAAAACATAGCCATGACGAAGTCCTTTTGACTCGGCAAAACCTGTCCCGATAATTCGGGGCATTTCTCTTTCGGCGCTTTTGCGCGCGATAACCACTTTGATTTGTGATGTGCCGACATCAATGCCGGTTGAAATGGATCTGGACATAGTAAACGGTTCAATAACTTGCAACCGAACAAACGACATTCATGAATGTTTTTCATGGACGTTCGGCGTCGGTTATAAGCGACGAGTGCAAGGAAGAAATTAGATTTTGAATTTACGCCTGAAAATTATTTCTTCTTGCTCCATTTTACTACCATGTTTGAATCCTTTCAAATGGACAGCTCCGTGTATAAACAGGAAAAGAAGAAAATTACGGAGCGGACGATTGAATTTACGCGCCTCTTTTTCGGCCGAAGAAATGTCAATGAAAATTTCTCCGCTCCCTTTAGAAAGAGGGAAACTCAAAATGTCGGTCGGTTTGTCCTGACCGCGGAATTTTTTGTTAAGAAATCTGGAACGTTTCGGCCCGCAGAAAACAATGCTCAGTTCGTAGTTTTTCCCGAGGATGGTCTTCTTTATAAGGTCAAAAGGCAGTCCCCGCGTACTCTCGGGACTGCCTTTTGTGGTGTAAACAATGGAGAATTTTCCTTCGCTCATCGTGTTTTACTATCTTTTCTTTCTCTCGGTCATCTTTCCAAGTTTGATAAGTTTTTGAATCTCGGCTCTTCGGTTGATTGATTTCAAAGCTCTCTTTTTTCTTGTGAATTTAGAAAAAGGACGGCTTTGGTATCTTTCCGAGCGCATGCGCGAAAGAACTCCAGAGGCCTGGACTTTTCTGGTAAAACGTCGTAAAACCGCTGTATTATTTTCGTTGGCGTTTTTCGCCACTTCTACGTTTATCGGCATGATTATTGTTAATATAGCACGGCTTATGAGAACGCGCAAATCACATTACTTGTCTAAGATAAGAAACCAAAGAACCAACCGGCACGGTATCTTGTTCGCGACTGGCCATGTCTCTTACTATTATAGTGCCCTCCATAGCTTCTTTGTGTCCCATGATAAGGATGTGTCTGGCTTTGGATTTTTCCGCCAAAGCCAACTGGGGGGAAAGTTTTTCTTGTATTAGGGCGTGAGTGATTTGAATATCGGATTGTCTCAATTCTTCTAAAACCGGCAAGCCACGGAGTTTGGCCTCAAAGCCCAAATGCACAAAATAAAGTTTAGGTTTGACTGGTCGGGACAGTTTACGAATGTGTTTCGCGCACTCGCCGGGCAGAGATATTTCAATGCCTACACCGGGCATTTCTCTTTTAAGGCCGAGTTTTCTTGAAAAATAGTCGTATCTTGTGCCAAAAGCCAATATTTCTTCGCTTAAATCGGTTATTTCCCTGATTTCAAAAAGGGCCTCGCAAGAGAGAGCGCGATTGCCTACCAGATAATTTGAGATTTTGTACGGAAGGTCAAAAACTTCCAGATGTTCCAAAACTTCTTTAAAGTGCTGACGGCTTTTTTCCGTCAAAAAACTCAAAGCTCTCGGAGCGTCTTCGCGGATTATGGAACATTTGTCGTGGGGACATTCAAGCAGGGAAAAGACGTCTGACTTGCAAAGTTCTCGGCAAGCGGCGGGAAGTTCTCCGAGCTGGCGTCTGTAATACATTCCAAGCTCTCGGCTGAATCTGTTCATGGACTCCCTGTCCCCGACGCTGTTTACGTGTATGCCTAAATTTTTGTATCCCGCCTCTTTAAGAATCTCAATGGAAGTTTTTATAAGAATCGCTTCGGCCACGCTTTGGCTTGTTCCTATGATGTCCAAATGCAAAGACGTTCTTGGACCCTTCTCTTTATGGTAGTGTTCGGTGAAATGATGCACCATCAAAGGCAATTCAAATTTACCGTTTAGACCGTTTTGAACATGGCGTAAAAGGGCCGCTTTTCTTTCCGGCAGAAATAAAGAACGAGGTCTTCTGTTGTCTCCCTCCGGAAAAGTTCGCGCTATTTTTGTTTTTGTAATGTCTTTAGGGTCTCTTACCAAAAAGTGGTCCTCTCTTGAAATTTTCGGAGAAGCGATGGGTTCAAAACCATAGTGAAGGGCGATGTCGTGTCCGTATCGCAAAAAATCGCCTCCATAAGTGTGCCTACTCTCTTCTACTCTTGTTTTTGTCTGGATGGTGGACATTTTTAAAGAATTACGATTTAAACACAGCGCGAATTGCTAATACTCATAGTGTGCTTGGCCGGGGAACATCGCCATTTCGTTAAAAGGGTAAAGACGAATAAAAGGTCTGCCCACAATAAACGAACGGTTAAGCGGTCCCCATATTCTTGAATCGGCGCTTTGTTCTCTGTTGTCGCCCATGACAAAGTAATAGTCGTCTTTCAAGGTAACGGTCATTGTTATAAGAGGCAGATTGGATAAAGCATAGGGTTCTCCTAAAACAAAGCCGTCCGGGTAACTCTCGTTTTTTATATGTGTCTTTCCGTTTCTAACCTCAACCGTTTCGCCAGGCAGGCCGATAATGCGCTTTATAAGAAACTTGTCCGTGTCTCCAGGGAAGCGAAATATGACAACGTCGCCTCTTTGGGGGTTTTCCACGCGGTATGAAAGCTTGTCCACTATCAAGTACTCTTTGTCTTCAAATGTCGGCTCCATTGAAGAACCGGAAACAAGAAACGGTTGCGCTATAAACACCCGAATCGGTACTACGATTATAAGAGTAAGTAGAACGAACTTGGCCAAATCTTTCAATGTGATGCCTCGTTCCGTTTTTTTGTCCGCGCTGATTTCGTCTTTGAAATTTTCCTCTTGTGAATTTTCTATTTGATTCATAAAATTTCGCGCGACATTTTTTACTTGTCCTAATTGTAAAGGAAAGATAAGTTTGACACAATAGCGAAAGGTGTAGCATGTAGCATACAACATGCAACATGTAACTTGTAACATGGAACATGGAACAAAATTATGAAACACCGGACATCTTAAAATATTTTTTTTATTTTATCTAAATTGAAAAGAAAGACGCAGATTTGTGCATGGACTTTTGCCATGTTCCATGTTACAAGTTACATGTTCCATGTCTTACATCATTTTCGGTTTAGGTAATCCCGGCGTAGAGTATGAAAAGACCCGACACAATGCGGGGTTTTTGGCTGTGGACGCTTTTGCCAAAAAATTTGGCGCGGATGAATGGAAGCAGGACAAAAAGAAGAAGGCCGAAATTGCTTTGGGGGCGGTCGGCAAGAAGAAACTGGCTCTTGTAAAACCCCAAACATTTATGAATCGTTCCGGTTCTTCAGTTTCGGCATTTGTGAAAGATAAAAAAGCGGCGGAGAAAATAGTTGTTGTTCATGATGACTTGGATATTCCGCTTGGAAAATTTAAAATCTCTTTCGGTAAAAGCTCCGGAGGGCACAGGGGAGTGGAATCGGTTATAAAGGCGCTCAAAACCAAGGACTTTGTCAGGGTGAGGATAGGCATTTCGCCGGTAACGGCTTCCGGCAAAATTAAAAAACCGTCATCAGAAAAAGTGGTGGACGAATTTATAGTAAAAGATTTCAAGCCGTCTGAAGCGGATACTATAAAAAAGACAATCAAAAAAGTTGTGGATGCGATAGAGGTTGTTATAGCGGAAGGCAGAGAAAAAGCGATGGGCGAATTTAATTAGTGCCGGTGACTCGGTTTTAATCCAACTTTCTCCTATTCACATGTTCTCTGTTATGCTATCGCACAAATAGCATAACAGAGAGTTTATCTGCTTTGATGAGTTAGGTTTTCTCTTTCCTTATTGTGAATTACTAAACACCTGCCCCCCACTCGGAAAGCTCCCAAAAAAGTGACCGCTCCAAGGGCGCTTGCCCTGGGCTCAGGTCACTTTTTTGTGACTTTCCTCGTGGGGGGGGAGGTGCCTGCCGTATTTCGTAATTCAAGATTTCTCACCACCCGTTATAAACGCAGTTTCTAACAGGGCTTGAAACGGTATCTTACGATTTTTGTTCAACATAAGAAAGAGCCATCTTCTGCTCTTTCGGTTCAAAAAGAGTGATTTTAAAGGAGTATGTTTTGCCAAGCTCAAGGGTTTGGCGAAGTTTTTCTTCAGAGCCGAATTCGCTTATGTGAACCAGACCGGCGACTCCTTCTTCAATGGACGCGAGAGCTCCATGTTTATTGAATTTGATTATTATACCTTTGACGACGTCTTCTTTTTTGTATTTTTTCGCCGCTTCAAGCCATGGACTTGGCTTTAGAGCTTTAATGGACAAAGAAATTTTTCCTTCCTTGATTTCAATTATTTTAACTTTAACCTTTTCGCCCACCTTAAACATGGTCTTCGGATTTTCCACAAGCGCCCAGTCAATTTCCGAAATATGGACAAGGCCTTCCAAACCTTCTTCTATTTTTACAAACACTCCAAAATCAACCATGCCCGTGACTTCGCCACCCAGTTCGTCGCCGATAGAATATTTACCGATGATTTTTTCTTTATCTTTTTGTTCAGGGCTTTTTTCTGAAAAGATAAGTTTACCTTCTTTTGGAGAAGCGCCTATGATGGCAACGGAAATCCTCTCCCCTACAAGTTTTTTCAGCTCTTCGTGAATTTTGTCCTTGTCTCCGTCAGCTACCCTCGGATAATGTTCCGGCTTAAGCTGTGAAGCGGGCAAAAATCCCTGAATACCCTGCCATTCCATTATGAGGCCACCTTTGTTGGCTTCTTTTACGGCAAGTTCCATTATTTTCTTTTCCCTGATAGCTTCTTCCGCTTCGCTCCATATCATCGCCTGCCTGGCTTCCCGCAAAGACAATTCTATGTATCCTTCAGGGTTGTCCGTATCCACGACCTTGGCCGCTATGGTATCTCCTACATTTATCTTCTTTATGACGTCTCTGGCGTTTATGTATTCTTTTCCGTAAATTATTCCGGTGCCAAAAGGCGCCACGTCAATATATACTCGGGCCTTATCCAAGGCCAAAACAGCGCCTTCCACCAAGTCGCCGATTTGCGGCGGGGTCGGAGTTTCGGCAAAAAGTTTCGCCATAACCGCGCTTCCTGCCGACTCCGTAACGTTTTCGGTCTCGTTTTCCTCTTTCTTTTGCAGTTCTTTTTCTTCGCCTAAAACAGATGTGTTCATAGCGTTTTATTGTTGCCTGATGCTTTTCCTCCTTCCCAAACAGACAATCTCCGAAGGAAAAGGTTAATTCAGGCAATGTTTATAAAATATTGGGGAAGTATACTACGTGATGTCATACTTGTCCAATTAAAGGGACTGTTGAATAATTTTTGCGAAGTCACAGCCGAAATTTAAAAGAAAGACGAGGGATCTGGAGTTTCGTAATTCAAAGTGATATACTTTCAGATGAAACATACAACAAAGACGTTAAAAACAAACTCGCGCTCGTTTTTCTTAAAATGTTCCAATTTATATGATTATCACCTACCACAATCTTCAATTTTTTAAAGTTCAGTTTGGCGATACTGTGCTGGCTTTTGACCCGATTTCCAAGGACTCAAAATTCAAAGGTGGCCGTTTTGGAGCGGATATTGCTTTGATTTCAATAAAGCATCAGGACTTTAACGGAGTTGAAGCTGTCACCGTGGGAAACAAAGAACCTTTTGTGATTTCCGGCCCCGGAGAATATGAAATAAAAGAGGTCTTTATAAAAGGACTTTCCTCCCGTAGCGGTTATGAAGGCAAAGAAAGAATCAATACAATATATACGGTAAATCTTGAGAGTATGAACATTGTCTTCCTTGGAGGACTTGGTGGGGTTGATTTGGACCCAAAAACCGCCGAGGCCGTTTCGGACGCGGATATAGACATATTGTTTGTCCCGATTGGAGGAGGGGGCGTTTTGTCGTCGGCCGACGCCTACAAACTGGCCGTTAATCTGGAACCGAAAATCATAATACCCATGCATTACGAAGAAGCGGAAAACAAAGATGCTTTAAAGGTGTTTCTTAGAGAGGGCGGTTCGGAGAATGTAAAGCCCGTGGACAAGCTGACGCTTAAAAGGAAGGATTTGGAGGGTAAGGAGGGAGAGATAATGGTGCTTAAGGCCCAATGACACGATACCGCCCGATCGCGAAATGTTCGGAAAAGTCGGCTAAAGTGGATATTAGGTAACAGCCCGTATAAGTACAACAATGGATTTTTTAGAAAAATTGCGCCAAAAAAGCGAATCCCATCGCCGACGGGTGGCTTTTTTGATAACCGCCGTTTTTACGGGCGTGGTGGCTTTTATTTGGCTTTTTTCTTTGGATTCCATTTTTTCCGAAGCGGTAGCGGAAGACAGACAGAATGTTGACATGCCTTTTGTCAAAATTTCCGAAGTGCTTCAAAATGGAGCCAAAGATTTCGCGGCCGGGGTTGGACAGCTGAAAAACCTGTTCAGGTCGGAAGATGTGGAAACAGAGGACATCCAAAATCGCTGATTGGCGGTCAGGTTTATTATCGCGAAATGGAATTTAAGAGCGTTTTGTGTTAAAATCAAATTAAAATGGAAAAGGAAGAAAACAAAGAAAATGGGCGGAACGCCGGGGTTGTCAACAGAAATATCGTGGCGGAAATGAAGGATTCGTACCTTGATTACGCCATGTCTGTAATAACAGCGCGTGCCCTGCCGGATGTTCGTGACGGACTGAAACCCGTGCAACGGAGGATTCTTTTCACAATGCACGAGCTTGGCTTGAACGCTGGCGGAAAAACAAGAAAATCGGCGGCGGTTACGGGGGACACGATGGGTAAGTATCATCCCCACGGCGACGCGGCGATTTATGATGCAATGGCCAAAATGGCCCAGTCCTTTACCTACAGATATCCTTTAATAATAGGTCAAGGAAACTGGGGAAGTTTGGACGGAGATCCGCCGGCCGCCCCCCGTTATACAGAGGCCAAAATGTCTCGCATTTCAGGCGATATGTTGCGCGACATAGAAAAAGACACTGTTGACTGGAGGCCAAACTATGAAGGAACAAGAAAAGAACCTGTTACTTTACCGGCCGCCGCGCCCAACCTTCTTTTAAATGGAACTTTGGGTATTGCTGTCGGCATGGCTACTAACATTCCTCCTCATAATTTGCGCGAACTTGCCGATGCCATAGACCATTTGATAGACAACGAAGACGCGACTACGGAAGAGCTTTTGAAATTTATAAGCGGTCCGGACTTTCCTACGGGCGGAATTGTGTTTGGCTCCAAGGACTTGGCCCACGCTTACAGCACCGGCAAAGGTGGCGTGGTCGTGAGGGGCGTGGCTGAAATTGTTGAGAACAAGGCGGGACAGTTTTCCATTGTCATAACTTCAATACCCTACAGAGTAAACAAAGCCGAGCTCATCATGAAAATAGCGGAGCTCGTGCGAGACAAGAAAATAGAAGGGATAAAAGGCCTTCGCGACGAGTCAACCAAAGACATTCGCGTCGTTATTGAACTAAAGCAGGGCAGTTTTCCTGAAAAAATCCTAAACACAATATACAAACACACCCAACTGGAAGAGGCGTTCCATTTCAACATGGTTGCCCTTGTGGACGGAGTGCCACAGACGCTTTCTCTTAAAAGCATTTTGCAGGAATTCGTAAAACATCGCGTCACTGTCGTTCGCCGACGAACCCAATTTGACTTAAACAAGGCGGAAGAACGCGAGCATATTCTTCTGGGACTCAAGAAGGCGCTTGACCATATTGATAAAATAATAAAACTCATAAAAGCGTCCAAAGACACGGCCGAGGCCCACGCCAATTTGATGAAGGAGTTTAAATTTTCCGACAAACAGGCGACGGCTATTTTGGAAATGCGTCTGCAAAAACTTGCGGGACTGGAAAGAAAAAAGATAGAAGACGAGCTGGGGGAGGTTCAAACCATCATAAAAGAGTTAAAGGAAATATTGGCAAGTGTAAAGAAAATTCGCTCGGTGGTAAAGACCGAACTTCAGTCCTTGGCTTCAAAATACGGCGATGACAGAAGGACAAAAGTAGTCAAACAGGGAACCAAAGCGTTTTCCGAAGAAGACCTCATTCCGGATGAGGAGAGCATTCTTGTTTTGACAAAAGGCGGATACATAAAACGCACAGACCCTGAAGAATACAGAAAACAGCGTAGGGGAGGAGTCGGTGTCGTGGATTTAGATACCAAAGACGAGGATTTTGTGGCTCATTTTCTCATTGCCACCACTCACAACGACCTTCTTTTCTTTACCGATCGAGGCAAGGCCTACCAGATAAAAATGTATGAAATTCCTGAGGGAAAAAGGGCTACAAAGGGCAAGTCAATAATGAATTTCCTGTCTTTGGAAGCCGGAGAAAATGTTACTTCCGTGCTTGCCATGCCAAAAACCATAAAAGAAGCGGAAGGTCTTTCTCTTCTTATGGTTACCAAGGATGGAAACGGCAAAAAAACCGAAGCCAAGGCGTTTTATGATGTCAGACGAAGCGGACTTATTTCCATAAAAATTCAGTCAGGGGACGAGCTTATTTCCGCCTCTTTTGTTGAAAAGGGGGATGAAGCGATTTTGGTATCGTCGGAAGGGCAGTCCATACGTTTTAAGGAGTCCGATGTACGTGTTATGGGGCGGGCGGCTGCCGGCGTGCGACTTATGAAAATCGGGAAAGGCGACAGGGTGGTTGGGGCTGATATTGTCAAAAAAACCGACAGAGGAGGTTCTCTTCTCGTGGTTATGGGTAACGGCTATGGAAAAAGAACTAAACTTGGCGAATATAAAGTCCAAAAAAGAGCCGGATCGGGAATAAAGACGGCCAAAATAACCTCTAAAACAGGAAAGCTTATCGGTTCAAAGGTGGTGGTTTCGGAAGAAGACGAAGAGATGATAGCGATTTCAAAAAAGAGTCAGGTCATACGTCTTTCAATGAACGAGGTCCCGACACTTGGAAGACAAACTCAAGGGGTCAGAATAATGAAACTTAGAGAAGGGGATAGCATCGCGTCGTTGACTTGTTTGTAAAATATACTTTGAGCATCTCGGTCATGTATGCCGAATTGTTAAACCTCCATGTTTTCCGAACCACAACACAACATTGAACTTTTGGAACTGGATGCCGGTATGAAAGTGGCGGACCTCGGGTCCGGTTCGGGTTTTTATTCCATGTCCGCCGCTTCTGCCGTAAAGCAGGGCGGGATGGTCTACGCCGTTGATATTCAAAAGGACTTGCTTGAAAAACTAAAAAGAGGCGCTCAAAGTAAACGCTTGTCAAACATTGAAGTGGTCTGGGGAGACATTGAAAAATTAGGTGGGACGCGACTGCGTGACGAATTGGTGGACGCGGTTCTTGTCTGCAATATCCTGTTTCAAGTGGAAGATAAGAAGAGTTTGGTTTTGGAAGCCAAAAGAATTTTGAAAAAAGGCGGGAAAGTATTGGTGGTGGATTGGACGGGGTCTTTCGAAGGGACAGGGCCTCACCAGAGCCATGTTTTTCCCAAGGAGAGCGCGAAGGAACTTTTTGAAAGCGCGGGTTTTCATTTTGAACGAGACATTCCGGCTGGGGAGAACCACTACGGTTTGGTGTTTAGGAAATTGTGATACCAAAATACTAATGTATCTTGAATTACGAAATACGGCAGGCGGCCCCCCCACGAGGAAAGTCACAAAAAAGTGACTAAGACCGGGCAAGCGCCCTTGGAGCGGTTACATACCCCGATTTATCACTCGTATAAGTTTGATATATTTTGTATAATTATTACATTCGTAAGCATACTGGGATATAAACAATGAAAACTTTTCAAATAATCACCCTTGCGGTATTCGTTCTGCTCGCCATCGGCGGAATTGTCGCCTTTGCCACTTATCGTTCCGATTCGGGCGAAGGAACCGGTGGCGCCGTTTCAATCTGGGGAATTCTTCCTGCTACGGCGGTCAATCCTTTTCTTCAGGAGGTTTCCACCGGCAAAAAGGACTTTGTAATTAACTACAGGCAGATTTCGGAAGAAAATTTTGACAAGGAGCTTGTGGAAGCAATCGCTTCCGGCCGTTCTCCGGACGCTATTTTCCTTCCGGACGATTTGATAGTCAGGTTTCAAGACAAAGTCGCTGTGATTCCTTATGAAAATTATCCGGAACGCGAATTCAAAGAAACATTTATTCAGGAGGGGGAACTGTATCTTACTCAAAGTGGCTCTTTAGGTATACCTTTCAGCATTGACCCGTTGGTAATGTATTGGAACAGAGACCTTTTCGGGAGCGCGGGGCTTGCCACTTATCCTAAAACATGGAATGAAGTGCTTCTTTTGCCAAGCAAACTGACAGTAAAAGACCGCACTTCAAATATCGTCCAATCGGCTGTCGCCTTAGGCGAGTATGGGAATGTTACTCATGCCAAGAAAATCATTTCGGCTCTTCTATTGCAGGCGGGCAATCCGATCACCGATCGGAAAACGCAAGGCGGTTTGGAAAGCGTATTGGCAACCGCCGGAGGAGGAGTGGCTTCGTCGGTTTTGGGTTTTTACACGGAATTTGGCAATCCCGTAAAGCCGATTTACTCTTGGAATCGTTCTTTGCCTCCATCTAAAAACTTCTTTTTGTCTGAAGATTTGGCCATATATTTCGGTTTTGCCAGCGAACTTTCTGATTTGCGGGCCAAAAACCCGAATTTGAATTTCTCCGTGGCTCCTTTTCCCCAGCTCGTTGACACGCGTGTTAAGAGAACTTACGGCAGGATGTACGCTTTGTCTGTTTTGAAAACCGCGCCAAACATAACCGGCGCGTACCAAGCCATATTAACTTTGACCGACTCTTCCTCCATATCCATATGGTCTAAAAGGCAGTCGCTTCCTCCCGTAAGACGCGACCTCATATCATCTGTCGCAAACGACGCCGCCGGCACGATTTTTGCCGAAGCCGCTTTGCAGTCCTATGGTTGGCTTGACCCTAATCCACAGATTACAGATGGTATTTTTCGCAGTATGATAGAATCTATATCAAGTGGCTCTCGTCGTTTGGAAGAGGCCATTTCAAGGGCCAACGCGGAGTTGGAAAATGTCAGATGAATTTTACAAAGTCATTAAATTTTATTTTGATTTCAGTCACTATTGTGATGTTTTTTAATCTTGTTCCGGCGAAGATTGTCTCGGCTCAAGCTGTTCCCGGCGGGCTGGTGTCTTGCGGGTTTGATTTGGACGGGGACGGCAAGGTAAAAAATGTGTATGATTCTAATGGCAATCTTACACGAAAAGAAGAATGCGGTTTTACAGATCTTATACTGCTTGTAAAAAGAGTTACAGATTTTCTTATCATTTTAGCCACAGCTGTCGCTACCTTATCTTTTGCATGGGCTGGTATACTATATATAACCGCGGTGGGGGACGAGGGCAAGATAAAGCAAGCCCACGAAATATTTAAAAAGGTTCTCATCGGTTTCGTTTTTATACTTTCGGCTTGGCTTATAGTGGTGCTTATACAGACGGCCCTTATTCCTGAAAATAAGAGAAGTGGCGACGACGGCTTTCAAACACTGGAAGAGTTGAATATTTAAAAAAATGAGTTTACAGTTCAAAAAAATAATATTGGTCTCTGCCCCTCTTTTGCTTATTGTCGTCTTTACGGCCATTCCGGCTTTTGTTTATGGAACCAATCACGACAGCTCTTCTTTGCCTACCGGGACAATTATTCCAAATCCGCTCGGAGACGACGTGGGCACCTTTGAAGCTCTCATTGACAAGCTCATACAAAATATAGTTTTGCCGATAGGAGGCGTGCTTATCACATTCTTTTTGATTTTTTCAGGATTTTTGTTTGTAACGGCCCAAGGTAACGAAGAGAAGCTCAAAACCGCAAAGAAAGCCCTTATGTGGACAGTGATAGGGGCGTTTGTTCTTTTGGGAGCGGCGGTTATTGCCGGTATAATAGAAACGACATTAACAGAAATAAGAGAATAACCGGACCTTAAAGCCGAAATTTGAGATAAGGTGTAGTGGTTAATTGGTGATATTATAAGATTTGTTTACTGTGAATTACGAAATACGGCAGGCGCCCCCCCCACGAGGAAAGTCACAAAAAAGTGACTAAGACCGGGCAAGCGCCCTTGGAGCGGTCACTTTTTTGGGAGCTTTCCGAGTGGGGGGAATCAAGTGTTTCGTAATTCAAAGTTTGTTTATGAACTTAAGCGCTTTCGTAGAAAAAATCGTTGATATAATAAATATACTGATTCCGTTTGTCGTTGGACTGACTGTTTTTGTGTTGACTTTCGGCATTTTTCGCTATATAAGCATGCGTGGCAGTGAAGACGCGGTAAAGAGGGCCAAAGATTTGGTCCTTTACGGTGTTATAGCGGTTTTCGTAGCTTTGTCGGTGTGGGGCATTGTAACCATCATAAAAACGACAGTTTTTCCGTCGTGATATGAAGGGACTGTTACCGAATATCCATTTTGGCTGATTTATCCAAAATTCGGCTACGACTTGTTGAAAATTTTTAGCCAATACCGCTGGCATTAAGCCAAAAATTTTCAACTTCGTCTCGCACGAATTTTGAAAAAATCACCTCAAAAGCCTATTCGGCAACAGTCCCATGAAAAAAGAAAGAAAGTTAATTTGTGATAAAATAATCAAATGAATTTAAAAAAAAATTTAGGGCCACTTTTTCTAATCCTCGTCGTGATTTTTGCCGTCATGTCTATTGTTGCCGTTAGCCCTGTTGCGTTTGCGCAGGAAGAAGAATATTGCGCGGACGGAGTGCGTCCCGTAGATGGAACACCGTGTGATTCAACTATTGGCGAACTGGTAAAAGGTTTAAATCGGCTTTTGAATATACTGTTTCCGTTTATTGTTGGCCTGGCCGTGTTTGTAATTATTTTCAATATTTTTATCTATATTACCCAAGGGGCTAACGAGGAAAAACGTAAAGAAGCGGCCAAATATATAACTTTCGGCATAATCGGCGTATTTTTAATGCTTTCCCTGTGGGGAATTATATTAATTCTTGTAAATACATTTCACGTTGACAGGACAATAAGGGAGGGCGACATACCTCAAATTGACCCGGGGAGTTTGCTTAACATAGATAAATCGGGTGGATTCTATTCCTTTTTTCTCTAAACAAGAGCGAGCTCGGACATTTCTGAATGCCTTGCGGAGCCGGTTAGAAAAGTCAGCGAAAAATCCGCCTGAAGGCAATGTTTTAGCTCCATTTATCCCCACCCATCTATTGCGGTTCCCTGTAATGCGGTATATGATTAAACTACGATACCAAAAGCCATTTTAAAGTTGCCGTCCAAGTTGACTCTTTTGGGCGAAAAGGTCATATTTATTATAAGCATATTTATTATAAGTTAGAATATTTATTCGCAATGAAAAAAACATTAACAGCTTTTGGTCTGCTTTCATTTTTGGCTTTGCCTTTGGTTTCGTTGGCGCAGGATTTTTCGAGGACTCCATTTACGGTGGAAGGGGCGGGGACAATCGGGGAATTTTTGGATGGACTAAACGCTCTAATAAACATCATCTTCCCGTTCATCGTCGGTCTCGCCGTTTTAGTGGTCGTATTCGGAATTTTCAGTTTTATAGTCGCCGGCGCGGACGAGGAAAAGAGAAAGGGAGCCAAAGGATACATAATATGGGGAGTCATCGGTATTTTTCTCATGATTTCCATCTGGGGATTGGTGGCGATACTCAAC
>JAUYKQ010000020.1 GCA_030699905.1 bacterium | reverse complement strand
GTGGGGAAACCCACCGAGAGTTCGAATCTCTCACCCTCCGTTTTGAGTCCGCGAAAAACGGAGGGTAGCGATGTGCCTGCGCACATCGCGTGAGAGATTCGAAGCCCTTCTCCCATATTTTCGAACGATTCTTATCGTAAGAAAATGGGAAAGGGGTACTGACCTCGTAGAGGTCGAAAAGCGTACTCGCGGTCTCTCTCACCTCCGTTTTGAGTCCGCGAAAAGGGGGTGAGAGATTCGAACAGGGAAGGGGTCGGGAAACGGGAGTTTCCCGTGGAGGAAAACAGCGAGTCTGCGAGTGTTAGAAACCGTGGGTTTCTAAAGCGCAGCGGAGCGAGCAGTGAGGTTCTCTCACCCTACGTTAGATTATCAACTTTGAACTGAAGCAAAGTAAAGCCATTTTGAACAAAGATATGGACAACGAACCAAAAACTATAATTTACGAAGATTTTGAAAAAGTAGACATTCGAGTTGGAAAAATCGTTGAAATTTCTGATTTCCCAGAAGCACGGAAGCCAGCATATAAACTCAAGATTGATTTTGGTTCCGAAATCGGGATAAAGCAATCAAGTGTTCAGGCAGTCGGAGCTCACACAAAGGAAGAATTACTCAATTCTTTCGTCTGCTGTATAGTCAACTTTCCATCCAAGCAGGTAGGTCCATTTAGATCTGAGGTTCTCACTCTCGGTTTTAAAAACAGCTCTGGTGATGGATGGGTACTTATTGAGCCGAAGACCGACTCAATAACTCTTGGAAGTAAATTATCTTAGAGCCAATGAACTTTCCCATCGTAATCCGCATTTTCGCAAAATTTGCGAAAAAAACGGTGCGGAGAGTAAATGGGGACACTCCTGTTATCAAATGGGGTCAAATGGGTCATCAACAGTCAAAGGACATCAAATGGGGACAGCTTAAATTCCCCCATTTCTGAACTGAAGCAAAGTAAAGCCATTTTGGACAAAATTTAGTACAACTCCGAATGCGTGCCGATTTTTGTGAATACAACCATATCTTTTCCTCTGATTTCAAAAAGCGCGCGGTAGTCTCCGGTTATATTTATACTTCTACAATTCGGGTAAGTCGGTTCAACCGAATGATTATCCAAGGTAGGATGAAACATATTTTCAATAAATAAATTTCGCCTCTCCTTAAACTTTTCCTGTATCTTTCTTGGAAGTTTTACGTAACTCTTTAAAAAGTTTCTATGCAGTTCAATACGCATTTCATTTTAAAGAATTAAGAAATTTATCCATCTCTTTCGCTGAATCGAAAGGCCCGACAAGATTTTTACCTTCTTTGATATCCTTGGAAATTTTAGTCAGTTCACGCCGCGTCTTCATATTCAACCTTTCCTCTTTTCGCATTAAAACCGGCTCAAGGTCGTCCTTGACGTAGGCGTATGTTGCCATTTGTAAAATATCGGAGAAGGTTAACCCGCTACCCTTGGCTTTTCTTTGGGCTTGCTCTTTGATTTTCTTATCTATTCTAAAAATTACTTGTGTAGTCATATATCTTTTTTATAGCTAATATATATACAAACATATCACATCTAAAAACTATGTCAATGCTCCTAAAATCTTTTCCGACACTAAATAGCATTGAACGTGGTAAATAGGTTGTAAATGTGGATAATTCTGTTATCGTGGCAAGACCCCGCGTGTCTAAAATAAAAACCTGCCAGCGCGAACCGGAAGGTTTTGAAGTACCGAGAATTACGCTGTAATAAATTGGGCAAAGGCAACAGCCATTAAAGGGTTCTGAAAAGCGAGTTTGTCGTCTTTGTATGGCTTAAAGCCAAACGAGTCCACCACCTGTTGAAACTCGCCGAATGTACAACTCCAAACCAGAGGTGTCTGGTCTGAAAACTGAAAAGCGCCTTTACCTTTCGTTTCGGCGCTTGCATCTTGACTGCCGTCTTCAGGATAAAAAACAAGCTCCATATTTGCGAAAGCTTGTTTCAGCAAGAGTCTTACATCAACGAACAGAGAGCAGTTCTCGGCTACTTGGTTACCGAGAACAGGAAGAACTTTGGTTTTCATAACTATCTACATAATACATTTTGAAAAGTGATTGTCAAAATTATCTCTTTCGCGTCGTGTCAAATGATTTAACCATGACACTACATTTCAAAACCGAAAAGTGATAAAATCAATCCGTGAAATCTAAATTTACAATCGGAATAGTTGGAATAATATTTGATAGACATAAGCATGTACTGCTGTGTCATCGGTGCGATTATGATTTGTGGAGTTTGCCCGGTGGTGGTTTGGAAAGAGGGGAGTCGCCGTGGGAAGGAGTGAAAAGAGAAATAAAAGAAGAGACCGGTTTTGACACTGACATTGTAAGTTTGGCGGGAGTTTACAGTAAACCTGACGTAGACGAGGTCGTATTGTCGTTCATTTGTAAAGTGTCGGGAGGCGAAATTACGCTAAACGACGAAGCCGACAAAATAGAATATTTTGACGTCGGTAAACTTCCCCAAAACATTTCAGAAAAACAAGTTGAGAGAATCAGAGACGCTCTCGCTTTTCCAGATAAGACCGTTTACAAAGTCCAAACAGGGAAGTCAAAAAAAGGAAAAATTTAAAAAATAAAAATATGGTATAATTAGACCATGCCTAATATTGATCAAATCAGCAAAGAACGAGCCAAAGAACTTTTTGGTAGTCGGGAAATTGAAAGTTTTGAAGTTGGCACAACCAGAGGGTTGCAACAAATCCACGAATATTTATTCGGAAAGCTTTACGATTTTGCTGGACAGATCCGCGTCAAAGATATAAGCAAAGGTGGCTTTCGATTTGCTTCTTCTTTGTATCTGGAGGAAAGCTTAAAAAAGATCGACAAAATGTCGGAAAGTACTTTTGAGCAAATCGTCGCGAAATATGTGGAAATGAATATAGCTCATCCGTTTATGGAAGGAAACGGGCGGAGTATGAGGATCTGGCTTGATTTGATGTTGAAAAAAAATCTCAAGCAATGTGTTGATTGGGTCAAGATTGATAAAGCCGACTATTTGAATGCAATGGAGCGCAGTCCGGTAAATGACCTCGAGATTCGCGAGCTTCTGCGCGCCGCTTTGACCAATAAAATTGACGACTGCGAAGTTTTCATGAAGGGGGTGGAGCAATCATATTATTACGAAGAAACAGAATTTTATAAATAGTAAAAACGCGCACGCTCGTCGAGCATGTGATTAAAACAGGTGGGCTATAAAATAATTTATGAAAAATCAAACTTGCGCCTTTTTGAAGGGAACGTTGTCCGTCTTTGTATTTTCACTGCTTTTGCTTACCACAGAGAGCTCTTTTGCCACAGTGGGCGGGCCGACATACATTTCTGATTTTAAATACAATCCGGCAGACGAATCGGTTTATTACATCGTAAATTCTCAAAGCGGTCGTGGCTGTCCTCCCGAGCTCGCTAAAATCTCGTTAAATTCAGGCATTTCTGAAATGGCCCTTTCCTGCGACGAAGGCGAAAAAATTTTGGAAAGAGAAGGTATCTACGATATTTCTCCGGTTTTTCAAAAAATTTATGAAA
>JAUYKQ010000019.1 GCA_030699905.1 bacterium | reverse complement strand
TCAAGAAGCGATGAGAGTGTTTTTGGACGCGAATATCCTATTTTCCGCCGCGATGCCAAAAAGTCGCATCGGGGGTTTAGTGCGCCTCGCCAAGCGCCATGCGACTCTGCTTACCAATTCATACGCGGCAGAAGAGGCACGTCGTAATCTTGAATTAAAAAAGAATGACTTTTTGCCTGTTTTTGAGAAACTTCTTTTGGATTGTGAGATGGTCGAGGGAATGAGTACGCCTCTCTCTGTCGGACTTGTGTTAAAAGATGTGCCTATTCTTGGAGGCGCGATTGCAGGTAATGCTTCGCATCTTTTGACTGGAGACGAAAGCGACTTTGGTGTACTATTCGGGAAAACCATCCAAGGAGTAACTATCGTCTCCCCCCACATGTTTGGAGTTGAGTTAGAACAAAGGAAATGGATGAAAAAAGAATGATACAGCCAAAACCCAAAATCAGCATAGTTGTAGCCGTTACGAAAAAAGACGCCGCCATCGGAAACGGCGGTAAATTGCTTTTTCATATTTCCGACGACTTGAAGCGCTTTAAGCGACTTACTTTGGGGCATCCTATTATTATGGGGCGGAAAACTTACGAAAGTATCGGCAGACCTCTACCCGGCCGAACCAATATTATCGTTACCAGAAATTCGGAGTTTAAAGCGGAAGGGTGCATTGTTGCTGGCTCACTAGAAGGAGCTATAATGAAAGGCGAAGAGACAGCCCTTCGACAAGCTCAGGGCGATAACAAAAACCCAGAGGTTTTTGTTATCGGTGGCAGCGAAATTTACAAACAAGCTCTCCCCTACACCGACAAACTCTACCTCACACTGGTAGACAGCGATGCAGAGGGCGATGTCTTCTTCCCCGACTGGCGGAAGGACTTCACCAAAGAAACTTTCAGAGAGGATAGGTTTGATGAAAAAACGGGGCTGAAATATACATGGGTTGATTTGGAAAGATGAATAAATTTTTAAAAACATTCTAACATTCTGCAGAATGTTAGAATGTTTTTATTTCGCCAAACGCCTCTTTATTTAGGAGAACCCCCTTTTTTTCCACCTAACCGCCTTAAGAAAACACCGAACAAATCCTCCTCAAGCGGCACCTCAAATGAAGAGAATTTCTTCTTGTTTTTTGCCTTACCAAACCGAATATACGGCGCGCCGGAAATTACGGCGAGCGGGGTCTTTTCGTTTCCCTCACCCATAGCAAGTACCGCGGAAGCCGCGAGAGAGTCGGCAACATTTGTCATGGAAAATTTCATTTCCCGTCCAAAAATGTCTTCTTTGCCGCGATAATCATACAAGGGGTCAAAACCGGCATACGAGAGAGCAAAACCCGTAACGCCACGACGAAGCGGCACGGAGTGAGAATCCGTTACTACTACTCCAAGCTTTCTTATTTTATATTCTTTTTTGAGCCATTTAAGAACTTTTTGCGCGGATAGAACCGGATTTTTGGGCCATAACACGTAATAGCCGTCGCCATTGCTTTCATCTATTCCCGCGGAAGCAATAAGGAAGTTCTTCGTAATCGTGTGCATTACGCACCTGTCTTTCTTTTCTCTGGGAAGCCAAAGATCCGCCTCTTTCTTAACAAGTTCGTCTTTTGTAACTTCCAACATAGGAATTGTTCTTCCCTCCCAAATGCTTACCACCTTGGAACTTACCGCCACAATATCGCCTTCCTTAAGAGAAAGTTTTGACTTCCGAATTTTAGAAAGAAGGTCGTCTTGCGGAGGCATTACAATATCCAGTTTTACGGCTTTTATATTCATGGCAAATACTCTATCATCGCGAGGAAAAACCCGCAATTCGCGAAGCGAATTGCGGGTTTTTCCTAAACTTTTCACTTTCTACTTTCCACTTTACACTATTTAACATCCACCCCCATTGACCGAGCGCTTCCGGCCAAGATTTTTTCGACGGCTTCTATGGAACCGGCGTTTAAATCAGCCATTTTCGCTTCAGCTATCTCGCGAAGCTGTTTTTTGGAAAGCGTTCCAAGTTTTTGCGTGCCGGTCTTTCCTGCTCCCTTATCTTTGCCAACTGCTTTCAAAATCAAAGCGGTCGCGGGCGGTTTTTTGAATTCCAAATCAAAAGTACGGTCTTCATATACGCGAATAACCACAGGCACTTTCTGCCCTCTCATTTCTTTCGTACCTTCGTTAAAACGAGTTACGAATTCGCCTATGTTTACTTTGGCCTGACCGAGCGCGGGCCCGATAGGAGGAGCCGGGTTTGCCGCTCCGCCCATAATTGTAAGTTTTAATTGTTTAACTGGTATTTTTGCCATAATTATCTCGACACGAATTTACGAATAAAAGACTCGAATGACACGAATAAAATAAAACGGGTCTTATTTTATTCGTGTCATTCGCTCGGTCATTCGTATTATTCGCGTCGTGCTATATTTTCTTAACCTGTAAAAAATCCAACTCCACCGGCGTCTCTCTTCCAAACATTGAGACCAGCACTTTGACTTTGCCACGGGCCTCATCCACTTCCGCCACTTTACCCTCCAGCTCTTTAAATGGTCCGTCTGTTATTACAACCGGCTCGCCTTTTTCCAACTCTATGGCATGTTTGGCTGTCTCCACCTGCATTCTGCCGAACAAATATTCCATTTCTTTTTTATCAAGAGGCACGGGATAAATTCCGGAGCCGACAAAACCTGTAACACGCGGAGTGTTTCGCACGACAAACCACGAATCGTCGGTCACTACCATGTTTACCAATACATATCCGGGGTATATTTTTTCTTCCTCTTCAACTCTTTTGCCTCCTTTTATTTTTATCTTTTTTTCAGTCGGAACGACCACGTCAAAAATCTTGTCCTCCATGCCGAGTGACTCTATTCTTTGCTTCAAGTTTCTGGCCACCGCCTTTTCATAACCGGCATAAGTGTGTATGGCGTACCAGTTTTTATCTCCCTGCAGTTTTTGTTTGGACATAAGTAACAGCTATTAATATCTTTAAATCATTTTTTGAAGCAGTGTCGTAAATACATAATCAAAGAATCCCAAGTAAAGCGCGGTGGCCACAGAAAGAATTATAACGACTACGGTAAAAGATGTTGCCTGTTTTCTGGTAGGCCACGCTACATGACGCAGTTCCTGTCTGGTTTCTCGAATGTAATTTATTATTCTCATGAATGTTTAGAAACTGTCTTAAAACCTGCTCCTTCTATCAAAAAACCCCTCCCGGGGTTGCTTATAATTTAATACTACTCTCTAAACGCAAAAAGTCAAGGCCCGTTTGCGCTTTGCGCAAACGGGCCTTGACTTTGCCTTTTCCGCGTTTAAGGTCTTATTCCAAATGTCGCTATCTTATCTCATACGTAATACTCACGTTAGATACGTATTTATTCTCTCCCGTGGGAATACTCGGCGCGACCGCGTCGTCGCCACCACCCATTCCATAAACTTCCCCGTAAGTTGCCAAACCTCTCGCGTAGTACGGGCTTCCATTCTCGTTAAAGCTAACGATTCGGACAATTTTGACGCCAAGCTGTTTAGCTAACTCCGCCGCTTTATCCTTAGCGTCTTCAATGGCCTTTTCTCGCGCTTCGGCAATCAAACCGTCTTCGTCGTCTACCTCAAACGAAAGACCGCTTATGTTGGTCGCCCCTATTTCTCCGATGCCCGAAAGAAGTTCTCCCGCCTTTGCCGTGTCCCGAACCTTCACTTCTATGCTTTGGGAAACTTCAAATCCGACAAGCGTTCTGTCTCCCTCCGGAGGATATATCGCCCTTGTTGAAAGCTGTTTGTTGTATTCGTACCTCGGATAAACGCTGTAATTTACGGTGCGAATGTCTTTCTCCTCTATTCCTCGTTCTTTCAAAAAATCAATGGCTCTGTTCACACTCTCGGCCGAAAGCTCTTGAGCTTTGGCGACAGTTGTCGCTTCTTTGGTTACACCGAAAGTGAACATGGCTATATCCGGCACGGCAAGAACTTCCCCTTCTCCAAGAACCGATATCATGTTTCGCGCCGCCGGATCGGGGCCGACGTAAACAAACTCTTTCATCTCCGTAACTGTTTTTACCAACAGAAAAACTCCCAAAATCGCGAGCGTAAAAATAACAGCTTTTTGTATCTTATTATCTTGCATCATAAAAAATGATAAAACTAATAATTAATAATAATTGACGTAAAACACCGATAAATATTACGACCGACAAGTGACGCTCATTTCATACCGTATGCATTGGCCAAGTTTTCAAAAAGACAAAGCACTGTCATAGGCCCCACCCCGCCCGGAACGGGAGATATGGCGAAAACCATGTCTTTTACTCTTTCAAAATCAACATCTCCCACAAGCGTTCTTTTAGGTATCTCTTCTTCCAGTTTTTCCGCGCCTTCTTCAGTAACCGCGGTAATCCCGACATCCACAACTGTTTGAGTTTTATCATTTCTAAAAAAACCTTCGCCGACAAATCGCGGCTTGCCTATGGCTACTACTATTATATCAGATTGTTTTGTTATTTCAGGA
Organism: bacterium; assembly: GCA_030699905.1. NCBI lineage: Bacteria > bacterium. The sequence continues at coordinate 10,599 of JAUYKQ010000019.1, read as the reverse complement.
ACATTTTCCGTTTTGCTGTGGCAAACAGACACAATCGCCCCTTCGTTTTCCAAAAGCCGGGCCACGGGCGCGCCCACAAGTTTTGACCGGCCGAGTACCGCCACTTTTTTACCGGAAATACCGACCCCGTAAAAAGAAAGAAGTTCCAAAATACCCCTTGCGGTCGCCGGCACATGTCCGCTTTTATCCTTCAAAGACAGTTTCTTGAAATTTATGTCACCAAGGCCGTCAATGTCTTTGCGAGCGTCTATGGTGTTTAATATTTTCTCTTTATCCAAACGTTCCGGAATCGGAAGCTGAACTATAATACCGTGAACTTCTTGCCTTCGGTTTAAATCATTTACGATGTCCGTTATTTCCCTCTCTTCAACATTATCGGGAAAAACGTGATGCGACACTTTAACTCCCACTTTTTCGGCGAAATTTTTCTTTTGGGAAATATAGGCGTCTGACGCCTCGCTATGCCCGACCTGAAGTATCGCCAGAGTCAAGTCACCTCCCAAATCCGCTATGGTTTTGCGCAAAATCGCCGTTTTTCCTTCTCGTACCTTCTTCCCGTCTAAAATTAAAGTCATGGCGAAAGTATATCAAAAACAAACGTAAAAGCAGAGGGTTGAACTCTGCTTTTTAATTCGGACGCCACTCTAATCGCGCGAATGAATCGGACGAGGGCCATTTCCCAACTCCTCTTTAATATTTTCCATGGCGAGATCTGCTAAACTGGCCACCCCTTGCCCTTTGCGTCTTATGTCAACTTTTACGCCGTTTCTTGTTATCTGCCACTTTTCATACATATTGGGTTTTTTCCCGCGTGGGCGTTTGCGATTGGTGGGAATGGAGGAATTTCGTTTTTTCATCTTTTCCCATCATACCACTTTTTCATTTGCAAAAAAGCAAAAACCTTGGATTTTTGAATTACTGACTGAACGGAACGGTAAAGTAAAAAGTTGACCCCTTTCCCTCTTCGCTCTCAAGCCACATTTTTCCTCCGTGCTGTTCAATGATTTCTTTTGATATGTAAAGACCGAGCCCCAGTCCGGAATGTTCCCTCTTTTCGCTGTCATTGATTTGGAAAAATTTTTCAAAAATGATTTCCATTTTTTCTTTAGGCACCCCGATACCCTGGTCTTTCACCGCCACCCGCGCGAAGTCCCCTTCGGAAGATACGGATACGGAAACATCTTTATCAAACGCAGAGTACTTGAGAGCGTTAGTTAAAAGGTTGTTTATGACCTGCAAAATGCGATCCCTGTCCGCAAAGACCTCTATATCATCTTCTCGGGAAAAGATTTTTATTTCGCGACCCTTTTCGGTGTATTTCATGTCGGAAACGGCTTCACTCGCCAACAAGGACAAGGAGAACTTCTTTTTTTTGAAATTCAATTTCCCTCCGTACATTTTAGAAACGTCCAAAAGAGTCAGTATGAGTTTTGCCAGCTTGTCCAACTGTTCGTCCATCTTTTCCAAACTCTTGGCCGCTTCTTCGTCTCCCTCTTCAACAAAACGGTCCCGCAACATCTGGGCGAAAAGCTTGGTGCTGGTTACCGGGGTTTTAAGTTCATGACTGGCTACGGAAACGAACTCGTCTTTGCGTCTTTCTCTGTCTTTTATGTCCGTAATATCGTCAAAAAACAAAGACAGGCCGTCTTTGCCAGGATAGGCATGCAGGAGAAACCACTTCTTAAGTTCCAAAGAATAGTACTCAAATCTTAGAGGTTCGCCCTTCTCCACCGCCAAAAAACATTTTTCGCGCAGAACAGAATTCACAAAACCGGGAAATTTTTCCCAAATATTCTTTCCAAGAAGCTCTTTCCAACGCACGCCGAAAAGTTCTTCAATTCTCGGGTTTACGTAAACAAACCTCCACTGCCTGTCAAAAGCGGCGAAACCGTCATTTATACTTTCCAAAATACTTCTGATGTGCCGGTTTACTATGTCAAGATGTTCTTGTCCCGCCTTTAGATTTTTTGTTAGAAACTCCATTCGTCGACGCGTCTGTATCAGAGCCGTTATGAGGGTGGTCATGAGAAACCCGACCGCCATAAAAATGATTAAGGGTATGAGCAAAGAGGGTTCGCTGACAAAAGTACCGTCGGGTTCCTTCAAAAAAATAAAAGTTTCCGCCACGACCGCCAACGCCACGGCCAAAAGGCCTGAATGAAAACCGCCAAGCCAAGCGCTTATCAAAACCGAGGCGATAAAAATGTTGAAAGTGGCTTCCTCTCCGAAAAAAGGAGAGAGAAAAACGCGAACCAGAGCCGCTAATACAATAGACAAAAAAGCGATTGCGAAACTTTCAAAAGAAAAACTGCGATAGTTTTTATACCGCCCCCAGACCCTGTAAATATATCTGTCCAAAAAGTGGACAGATCGTATGAGCTGGTTCTGCGCCATGTTCCCGCTCTATTATTACGAGTATTCTACTCATTAAAGCCATGCTATTTTAGTGATCTGAAAAAATTACTGAACTCTTAGAGCTTTTTTATACTAAAATATAATCATGAATCTATCATGAAGGCAAATTTAAACTTTGACTTTTAGCCAGAAAATAGTAATATAACGGGCGGTTTAGAAACGACCGAAAACAGACAAAAGAAAAGAAAGGAGTCGGAATGGATAGAATATTGACAATTCCCTTTTTCAAAGATAGGCACAGAGGATGGGGTCTTGAACCGACCATCTTCCTACTCATCGGATTGGCGCTTCTGCCATATCCGGAGGCACTTCACCACTTGGACGTCGTCAGTGAAACGATAATTCTCGTGACATTTCTCGCGGGGCTTATGGGGGTTACGAGAAGTATTGGTATTCCTCTTTCTATACCGATACATCTGGTTCCGTTTGTGTGCGGATTCGGGTCCATGTTTATGGACTCATTCCTGATTTTGCTTATCTTGACAAAGGCAAAAATCGGCGGGAACGAACAAGACAAGTTGAAATTCCTTGTCATCAATACGGCGGCGGCGCTTATAGGAGGTACGGGAACGTATTTCGGCGAGGTTTACCTCCTGCCACTTTGTCTCAAGTATGGAATGCGAGAGTGGTGGAGCACTTTACCTCTTTTGCCTCCCATCATCTTATTCCTCGTATGCCTGTCCAGGATTTCCAAAAAACTGGACATAAAACTTGAAGTGGGAACAGTAGGCGGGAAACTCTCCATACAGGACTGTCTGGAGTTTATCTTCTTCATCGCGCTTCTTCTGTGGAGCAAGAACTCCATCGTTTGCTTATTTGCGCTCCTCATCTGGTCGTACATAAGCGGACAAGGACATGAGTTCATTGAAGGCGTCTGGGAGATAGACAAGGCCGTCTTGGGACTCCTCGGTTTCGCGCTTCTTCTGCTTCACGCGCCACCTTTTTTCCTGACGGATTTGGTGAAAGAAGGAATTGCCTCTTCTACGGGATGGTACGCTTTCATCCCATCAAGCATAAACGGCGTGCTAACCGGCGCTCTTTACCCAGCCACGGGCGATTTCTGGAAAGAAGCGCTCATACTTTCAACCGGAGTTCTTGTTACTCCGGCTTCAGCTCTTGTAGGGCTCATGGTATTCAAACCAAGGATGTGGGCCGGCTACTTCAGATACATGCCCCCCATCATGATTCTATGGTTTCTGATTTGCGGGATTTGGCTTTTCGGCCCATGGAAGATGTGGCTTGAGGAGCCATTCTACGAGCTTTTCGGAAAACGTCCGACGCTCTCGCTTTCTGTCACAACAACACCGGTTGACCACTGACCGGAATTACGACTTCGGGTGTAAATGACACACTTCTTTACACCTTCATCGCTGTCTCTACGGAGCGGCGATTTTTGTTTATCCAGCCATTTTAAATGGCCGGCTTACAAGCCCATAAGCGACTTCAAAAGCTCTTTTGTTTGACTTGGATTTTTCACATGGACGTATTCAACACCCGTAGATATTATAGGATGGTCATTACCACCCTCTTCAAAGTCATCTCCGACAAAAGCCATATCTTTGCGTGAGATTCCGATGTGTTTTTCCATTTGCGCTATGCCATAGGCCTTGTCAATACCTTTTCTCGTAACGTCAATGGAGCTCGTACCGCCTGTCCGTATTTCCAATTCCGGCAGATACTTTTTCAAGACCTCAATCATTTTCAAACGCTTTTTCCTATCCGGGTCCCAACCCCCCTTTACGGAAAGAGGGGCTGTGGCGCCAAATGCCGAAAACGTAACCTGCGCCCCGCGGTCTTCAACCAGTTCGCCATAAACAACTTCCGGAATCGAAAAACCGACATCAAGAAACATGCTATCAAACGCCGCGAAAATATCCTTTTTTTCATTATCTAAAAGAGTTTCTGTATATACATTTCGCCATTCCCCATTTTCCTGCCTGTAAAAAGACGAACCACAAGTGGGAAAAAGGAACAGGTTGTCAAGGTTACCTTCAGAAAGTTTCGGCACGAATTGTCTGTCATACTGCGCGAAGGAACCTCCGGAAATCACGGCGATTTTGACACTTTGGAGAAAAAGCCGAAGCAAATCAGCCATTTCATCGTCCATCGGTTGTTTGCTTTCGGCAAGTGTTTTGTCTAAATCAAAAACAAACAGTTTCTTGTTTTTCCATTCTTTTTTCATTCAAAAATTGATTATATCACCACAGCCGACCTCCATAAAGTTTCAAAAATTTCGGAAATTGCGAATGTACCGGCTTTGGAAATTGGCCGAGCCTAATTCCTCTATTAAACCCGCCTCAATAAAACATAGATGATCGTCTGCATTTTATATTTTATTAAATCAAGGTCAATTATCAAAAAAATTCTTGCCTGTTTTTAACGCTTCAAAATATGATGGCAAAGCTTTAAAAAGAGGGACGGGTAAATTTTGGAGCTTATACCAGCTCCAGCTCTCGCACTTTTCCGGCTCTCTGACTTTCGGTTCACCCGACTTCCAATCGGCAGTCACACCGATATCAATATAGTGTTTCGGCGCGTAATCTTTAAAGTTCAAAAGTCGCAGAAATTTTACGTTTTTTATCTTCATTCCCGTTTCTTCCAGCACCTCTCTTTTAGCGCATTCTTCAACGGACTCCATGTATTCCAAATGCCCGCCCGGCCACGCATACTCTTCCGCGCCATGAGAGCTTTTCCTTTTGCCCAAGAGCACCTTGCCGTCTTTGAAAATCATCACGCCTATTCCTACCTTTGGTCTTTTTTCATCCATAAATATCATTGTATAACTTTCTCAAATTCCGGCCTTTCATCGCTTTCCACAACTTGGAATTTCACCCTGCCGATAAGAGCGCCACGAAGCGTCTCTATGTCCACTCGCCACCTGCCCGCAAATATATTCTGCTTGTAAGAATAGCCCCGATAGCCGCCGTCCCTGCCCCCGACAATCGGAAACTTTATCTTGTTTACGCTCTTCCACTCCTTTGTCTGTTCGTCAAAGTACTGCCAGTTATGGGCTATATCGGTCTGCAATCGCGTAGGCGCAAAAACAGCGCTGAAAACGTAAACGCTCTCGCCTTCCTGCCAATGAAAAGTGTCGTACCTTCTAAACCTCTCGTACCATTTCTGGTTTTCTTTGGTAAGCTCGTAATTTCCGTCAGGCAACTTCGTGACATTATGATAAACGTCGGCATGTTTCAAAGAAAGAGGAATGGGCGGAATGACGTTTCCAAAATAAAGCAAATTCACCAAAGAAAAAATTCCAGCGATAACGGCAGTCAGTATCGGACGCATCGGCGCAATGCGATTCGGCATCAAAAAAGCAAGGAGTCGCAAAAAAACGTAAATCGCCACGATACTTATAATGCCACTTAGAATGAAAACCCCGACGCCCATTTTGCCGAGTAAAACCGGCGTGAAAAATATGGCGTAAGAAAAAAGAGCGAGAAATAAAACTGCCACCTGGAAAGTCAGCCGAAGATAACGGCGACGTAAAAACTCGTTGCCTACCAAAAGACCCAAAATGATAACGAGGAAAACCCAACTGCCCGCCACCGTTCCGCTCCTTGAGTAGAAAACGAAAAAACCGCTAAAAAGCGCGCCGAAAGAAAACTGCAAAATGAGTGGCAGAACTTCGTAAATCCAAGAAAAGAAACGTCCTCTTATCTTTCCCGTTTCGTATAAATTCACTAAGGTTATGGAAAGCGCGGCAATTATCAAATAAGATGCCAGAACTATATTCTCATAAAGAAGGTCAATCCTCTTCAAAGTCAGATTGTCAAAGATAAAACCAAAAAGAAGCGCGCCGGAGGAAATACGCCGTTCGTGCCTTATATACCAATCTTTAAACCCTCTGATTCTGTCGGAGGACATATTTATATCCTATCAAATGCTCGCGTACTTTCAAACAAACGATGTATTCTGCGACAATATGGAATTGTCTTCATTAAGAAAACATAGCGTTGTCGTTCTCATCTAAAAATGTTAACACGTCGTAACTCTTTACTAAAAATTCATTTAAGGACTCCATACTTGTCCATACTTATTAAGGTCAGTAATTATTCATAGCTAATCTAAAATCATATATGCTTCAAACAATAGCCGTCTTACTTCTTATATTGTGGCTTCTGGGAGTCGTCGGTGTATACACAATCGGCAACTTTATACACTTACTCCTTGTTCTCGCAATCATCATGTTCCTTATCCGAATTATTCAAGGGAGGAATCCTGTGGAGTAGTTTGGGGTTATAAATGGCGGAGTTCAATTTCCCATTTTAACCGTATAACGAAAGTTTCTATTTTTGAATATGTGGCTTTAAAGAGCCATATCTGGCGACTAGAGAGAATCGAACTCTCGAATTCGGCTCCACAAACCGATGTTTTACCACTAAACTATAGTCGCCACATTTTGTCAATGTCTGACATATTCTGCAAAATGTGACTTGGCTTACCTATCATATGAACCAAGTGATGGCAATTATGACATAACCACGCGAGATTTTCCACCTTATGTATTTTCCTACTTATAACTCGGCGGGCTTTCTTTTATACCCGCTTTGAAATTTGCATACCGAGCAAGAGCGTAAAGGAGAGACGAGAGCCGGTTTATATAAGCCAATGTTTGCTCCCCCACTTTTACCTCTTTTTTTTCTACGGCTTCCACTACCCTTCTTTCCATCCGCCGAGCAAGAGTACGAGAGATGTCAAAAAGCGAGGCAAGCTCGGTTCCACCGGAAATGAAGAAGGTTTTAATGGGTGGCATTTCGGCCTCTATCAAATTTATTAGCTTCTCCATATTCCTGACTTTTTCCTCAGCAATCGTCTTTTCCGCTCCAGCCATCTCGGCCTGAATAATAAACAAGCTCTGCTGAACCTGTTCAACAATATGAGATACGCGTACAGCGTGTAGCGTGTAGCGTGTAGCGTCAGAATGAACCTTGCAGAGGCCCAAAAACGAATTCAGTTCATCAGACGCGCCCAAACACTCCGTCCTGCAAGACGCTTTGGATACGCGCGCGCCTTTCGGTGTGTCAAAAAATTTAGTTGTTCCGCCGTCTCCTTTGCCGGTGAATAAAGACATGGATATAGCGTATAGCGAATAACGTTAAAGGTAAAGGTAGACAAAAAAACGGAATACTCTCACTATATGCTCGGCATCAAAAACTTGACTTTTTGCTTTTTGAATTGATTTTTTCAGCTTTATCAGGTAAGCTCCCAAAAGGAGAACCCACAAATGATTAACTTAATAATAAAACGGGATATGATTGAATGGAATTCATGGGATTCACTGTTTGGTGTTAACCGGAGAATACAGGAAATGCCGACAAACCAAACAGAGCCCGATCCTGACAAGGACATTCGCGACTGGCTGGCTATGTTGCCACAAGCAAAGGAGGCTGATTTAGCCGAATTTTTAGCGCGATCGTCACCCGAGTTCCGCGCCAGGGCGATAGCATATTTAGAGAGGAAGAGTGAAAGGATAAAGAAGTTGCGTTGTCCTCAAAACGTATCAGAACAAACTATTCTGAAACACCTCAAAAAAATGGCCAGCACCTGAAACTTATTCATTTTTTCCCAAAGGAGTCCACACGGACTCCTTCTTTTATTTTTACCTAAATGGGACTGTTCACACTGGTCTTGGAAACAATTGTGCGCGGGAGAGGATCGCGACTACGCTTCTCGGTCATTACATGACCAGTACACCTTTCCCATTCGCTCATGATAGGAATCACTCGCGAATATGGGAGAAGGTCTTCGAGTCCTCTCCCGCGAGTGAAGCAGTTCACTCGCTCCGCGCGCAATTTTCGCGGACTCAAATTGTGCGCGGGAGAGGACTCGAACCTCCACGCCTTGCGGCACACCCACCTCAAGGGTGCTTGTCTACCAATTTCAACACCCGCGCATTATTTAAATTATGTCCGACAATTTACCCTACAACAATAGCAAAAAATACGACTTTTACAACAAAACCGCCATCAGGCGGTTTTGTCTCAACACTTGAATCGTAAATCGTAAATCTTGAATCTGTTTTTATTGTTCCGCTATCTGCGGAGTCGGCGACTCTTTGATATCTTCGCTTGTTACCGTTACCTTCTCGTCTTTTACCGCTCTGACATTTCTCATTTCTCTGCGGATTTCTTTGGCAGCTTTTTCTCGGATATGATAGAGCTTGGACTGTCTGACTTTTGCCGTCTTCTTTACTTCTATTTTTTCAATCGCTGGCGAATACAGCGGGAAGATTCTTTCCACTCCCACACCGTCCATAACCTTTCGTACAGTGAAAGTGGCGCCAGGTTCGGTTCCGTGGCGTCTGGCAAGCACCAGACCTTCAAAATTCTGGATGCGGACTTTGTCCTTTTCCTGAACCTTAACGCCAACGCGAACCGTATCTCCCGAGCGAAAATTCAATTTCCCTCGCTCTTCCATATTCACCGGCGATATTTTTATATTTCCCAGTCCTTTCATAAGTTTGACTACTCTAACACAACCCTATACAAAATTCAACCTATTTTTGGAGCGATTCGGGTTTAGAGATTAGGGATTGATTAGCGATATCGCCTTTCTGAAATCCTCCGGATACGGGGCTTCTATAAGAATATCCTTGCCACTTGGGAGCAAGACACCTAAATTAAGAGAGTGGAGGGCAAGACGGTCAAATCCTAAAACGCAGCCCTGTTTGGACCCACCTTCGTCCCTGCTACGGCGGGCGAAGGCATACAGCTTATCGCAAACCACAGGATAATTTATTGCTTTGAAATGCACGCGAATCTGATGGGTGCGGCCGGTTTTTGGTCTCACTTCCACAAAGGTACAGCCGTGTCCTCTCTTTAATACCTTGTATTCCGTCAGCGCCTCGCGCATCTCCCCTTTCGCGCCACGAGTGGCCGACCATTTGCGAAAATCAGATGAGCTTCTGCCGATCGGCCGGTCTATTACCCCCTCGTCCTTTTTCATCTCGCCGTGAAGAAATGCGTGGTAAGTTTTTTTCGCCAATCTGTCTTGAAATTGTTTTTTAAAATGCGCGTGGGCTTCGGCTGTTTTCGCCACAACCATCGCGCCGGATGTTTCTTTGTCCAAACGATGGACTATCCCCCAGCGAGGGATAGCGCGTGGCGTGTAGCGTGTAGTGTGTACCGTGATTGGCGGCTCGCCCACTCCTTCGATTTCAGGATATTTTTCAAGCAAAAAATCAACGAGAGTTTTCTCGTCTGTTTTACCATCGCCATGCACCATAAGACCGGCCGGTTTGTTCACCGCAACAACATTTTCATCCTCATATAAAATCTGAATTTCCATTCATTAGTAATCTATCACAAAATCGGAAAATTCTCCCGATGCCTCTTTCCACGAAAATTCAAAGTCCGAGACCTTGGCAAAAGTTGGTCCGTTTTTTATTTTTTCAAGAAACTTTTGAAGTTTTATCTCTTCCCCTTCCGCCACCACAAAAACCGCGCCGTCGCTATCGTTTCGCGCAAATCCGACAACATTAAGCGAAACTGCCTCATTTCTCACAAAAGAGCGAAAGTTGACACCTTGCACAATGCCACGGATTTTACACTCAATGCGTTTTCTCATGTTTAATATGATATCAAAGGAGATTGAAATTAGATGAAAAATGATATAATATGTTCTTGCTTGCGCGCTTAGCTCAGTTGGTAGAGCAATTCGTTTACACCGAAAAGGTCGGGGGTTCGAGTCCCTCAGCGCGCACAGGTCAAACGCAGTGAGAACTGTGGGCGATAGGAAGTGAATTGCTTCACTTCCGTGAGGGACGAGAAGAGGTTCTCCGTTATGCTTTGGAAATTCCGATTTCCAAAGCATCGGAAACCTGTACTGAACATGTAATGTTCGAGTCCCTCAGCGCGCACAGTGATCTGTACCCCATAAACTATGCTTCTCTACGCACTTTGCCCCCGCCAGGATCGCGAGTACGCTTATCGGTCGTTACACGACCAGTACAGGTTTCCCGTTTTTTCGGCACAAGAGTGCCTCAAAAACACGGGAGAACCTCTTCGATTCCTGTCCGCAAGCAAAGCAGTTTGCTTGCTCGGGGGCAAAGCGCTACGCTTCGCTACGCACTTTGCCCCCGCCAGGATCGCGAGTACGCTTATCGGTCGTTACACGACCAGTACAGGTTTCCCGTTTTTTCGGCACAAGAGTGCCTCAAAAACACGGGAGAACCTCTTCGAT
>JAUYKQ010000018.1 GCA_030699905.1 bacterium | reverse complement strand
ACTTCAATAATCCGCCGTCGCAAAATATTTCCCCGCAAGGATTTGAGCAAACTCCGCCTCCAAGCGTTGGCAAAGGTCTAATTTGGGCACTTTCAATCGTTATCGTTATCTTGCTCGCCACCATCTTTTATCTTGCTTACGCTCAATATTTCAAATCCGCGTTAGTAGAAGAAGAAAGCGAGAGTCAAAAAAAGACGGAAAGTGAAGAGCAATTCGCTGTGCCTTCGGACTGGAAAACCTACAGTAATGAAAGGTACGGGTTTGAGTTTGAGTATCCTGTAAGTCATACATTAGCCGATTACAACGTACCCAGAACGATAGGGGTATTAGCAGAATCAAACTACATTGCATTAACAAATTCAAACAAGAATGTTAGTGACCCCGAACCAATCTCATTTATTGTCGTTGAAGGCATTTCCCAATCGCTTAAAGAGTTTGCAGAATATGCCTACGAGCACACTAAAACCGAAGGAAACCCGCCGGCGCTACTCGGTCCTCTTGAAAGTACAGCTATCGCGGGTGGAAAAGGATATATTTTTACTTGCAACGGCATGTGTTCTGTCGCCCCACACTATGGATTTTTTAGGTCGGATACGCCAAAGAAAATCTTGTTTTTAAGAAAACAAGACGATGTAATATTTGCGGTTTATATGAGCGAAGATGAACTGTATAAGCAAATCCTCTCAACTTTCAAATTTACGGAGTAATATGGTAAAATAAGAAAGTGAAATTCAGGTTTACCGAACATGCGAAATACCGGCTGTTTGTTGAGCGTAAGATTTCTGCCGAAGCTATTAAAGCTGTAATACAAAATCCAGATAGTCGTAAATCCTTGCCTGGCGGTTTGGTAAAGTGTGTTAAGAACATAAGTAAGAGCGAACTCGTGGTGGTTTTCAGCAAAGACAAAAATGTTTATGTTATCATCACGGCGTATTTTAAAGATTAAATATGAACATCACTTACGACAAAAAAGCAGACGCAATGTATATCTATTTAAACAAAGGCAAAAAAGTTGCCCGAACCGTTGAGCTGTCCGACTTTTTAGTCGCCGACCTTGATAAACAAGGCAAAATAATAGGCATTGAAATTTTGTGTGCTTCAAAGCAATTAGGAAAAGATAAGGAAAGCAAGACAAAACCTTCTTTGTTGTTTAATTTGGATATCCCCATACCGATAACAGTTTAAATCAGACGATCTATGCCCCCGGAACAAAATCAAAACTTCAATAATCCGCCGTCGCAAAATATTTCCCCGCAAGGACTTGCGCAAACTCCGCCTCCAAGCAACGGCAAAGGACTCATTTGGGCACTTTCAATCGTTATCGTCTTCCTTCTTTCCACCCTTAGTTATATTTTCCTGGCTGGAAACGGTAAAACCGAAAACGAAGTCCAAGCTGAAAAATTTTATGATGGACAAAACTTGGTTTATCTGCCCCAAAATTTTGAATTTACTCCCGCTTCTGGATGGCAAGAGTTGGATGGTGAAAATCTGGAATTACCGAAAGATATGGAGCAAGCGCTTTTTGCGTTTGAAAATTCGGCAAATTCGTGTGTTATGGCCTATGTACGGTCGTCGCAATCCTTATTTGGCGGGTCAACGTACAGACAAACCTCTTTTGCCGACCGGGTTATGACGACAGAAGGACGCCAATTTGACTCTTCGTGGTATCTGCACACAGGGTCTTTGCCGGATAATTTTGAGTTTCAGTGGGAAGGAAAGCAGACATTCCCCGGGGAAGTTCGTATAGTGCATCATGGGGGCAGTTTTTCTTCCGGAGAAGAAAATTCGGTAACAGCTTTTATCTTATACGATAAAAACGGGAACCCCGTACCGGATACTTGCAGTGACGATTTTTCCCAAATGATATCCACGATCAGGGAACGGTACGAGACGAAAAAAATTACAGATAAATCTTCAGGAGTTGTTTATTTTGACACAAGAGAGAAGGATAGATTATTCTCCGGAACATATATTACCAGTGTGATTTTCAGGCCGGATGGAAGCAACATAGATTATCTGGCTGCAGAGCTTCCCAAGATGAGCTACGGGCCTGCACCTATTGTGTATGACGGCATTATCTATCATGCCGAGAATGGCCGACTGAAGACATTGAATATTATCACGCAAGAAACCGCTGATTTGGACAATCTTGGACTGTCAGGCAATGCAGTAGTTGTTGAGTTTTTCTTTACTGAAAATTATATGCTGTATTTGGCGGGCCCTGACTGCAATGAATATCTGGCAAAGTGTCATCTTGATCTTTATGCCTACGACATGAGGAGTGGTGATAGAAAATTACTAGCGAGCGGCGTGTCTTCACGTCAAATAATCGGATATTCAGAAGAAGATAATTTGCTTTTAATGGAGTGGGGTGAGGGGGATGGCGGATGTTTTTGGGGCACAACTGAAATGTACGACTTTTCAAAACAGGAACTTTTGCGCGGAGAAGATTACGGAAGTTGTGGCGATGAGGCGGATTACGAAACGGAAGCACAGAAAGCGAATGACTTCAGAAGCCGATTCAGTGACAAGATTTTTGTAAATGATTACATACTTCTTAAAGACGGCGAGATAATACCGACAAAAGAAGATGGACACAATTCCAGAGGACTGAATATGAGATTCATATCCGATAGCTTTTCTGATCCTATTTTTGAAAACTCAAAAGATGGTAAGGTCGGTAGTGATCGGGAAACCTATCGCAGTGCTGAAGATCCTTACACGTTTAAGGAAATAAAAGATAACTCAAATGTCGGTACACAGAAGTTCGGAGACACCTATGTGGATATTTACAAAGACGGTGATTTCATCAAGCGTGTACTTGCCGTCAAGGATGCGTCAGGCGGTGCAAAGAGTTTTAAAATTTCACCGGACGGCAGGCATGTCGCCTTTGTTACCTCGGTTGCCGGAGGCACGTGCGTTTACGTAGAGTACCCGTTGGCAATAGATTTGAAAAATTTCGCGGTTCGGGAATTCAATAAGATTCTGGATTCAAGAGCAAATACTCTGGAGAGTATCAGATGGATTTCAAACAGTGAAGTGGAGGTTGTCAGACAATACGGTATGAAATTCAGGGATGGATGGGACTGCGGAGGGGAAGGTGAGCAAGAAAAGGTGTTGCATTCTATCCTCTAACCCTACATTGCCTATCTTCCCAAAATCTTGGTACAATCTATGTATGAACGAAGATGGTAAAAACCACGGACAGAATTCACTGGAATTATATGCGAAGGTAGTATAATTAGTGAAGGCGTTAAAATACTTCAAACATAAATCCAAAGCGCTATGACCACAAAACAGTTAGTTAAGCGGTTGCGAGAATTGGCTGGAAGTACGGTGGGATGGTCAGAGCCGGACTATGAAGGAGAAAGTCCTGAAAGCGCGCATGTTAAAGCCGACAGGACACTCCTTGAATACATTGGAGATAAAGAAGTTACGAAAGCATTTGATAATATTGATAAATGGTATGCGTAAATGAGTAATAGATTCTTACGTTATCGAATGGCAAATTAGAAACTAACTTTAAGAACTGTGGAAAACCAAGGACAAGATACCAACCGAGAACCTACTACCGACTACCAACAACCCACCGTCGGCAAAGGTGAGCAAACACCAAATCCCGAACCGGCCAAAAGCAAAGGGTTGATTTGGGTTCTCGTTGCCGTTATCGTAATTCTACTCGGCGCGGTCGGGTATTTGTTGCTAACCAAAGACCAACAGCAAACAATTGACAACGGAAATCAAGAAGCGTTAGCGGGAGACGAAGCAGAAGAATCGCCGCAATTTGAAGTGCCGGAGGGATGGCAAATCTACAATGACCCGGCAGCGGATTTTTCTTTTTATTTTCCCGCAGAATGGAGGATTGTGATTATGAGCGATGGAGCCGTGAGACTGGTTAGTTGGGATGAGAATTCAGTTTCCGAGACGGATGATCTTGGAAAAAACAAAGCCGTGTTAGATTTCATTCCTCTCAATGAAAATGTCCGAAATATACCAGATGCGGAACAATTTGAGAGATCTCTTAAAGAAGGATACGGTTCTAATGTGCATAGTAAACTTATTTCCGTTAGAGATTTTAATATTGACGGCAATTTGGCGCGAGAATTTGTTTTTGAACAAGTGAGTAAATCAACCGCGGTTTATGTCAAAAAAGGCGACCGCATTTTTCTGCTATCTTTGAGTGTAGGTATCTCTTCCGATCAATCAGTGGTAAATTCATATAAGCTTGAATTTGACCAAATCATCTCAACTTTTAAATTTAAAGGCCTTATAAATACATCCCGATGGAAAACCTACCGCAATGAAGAGTATGGTTTCTCGTTTCAGTATCCGGAAAACGCGGTATTTACTGAAAGCACTAATTCTTACGGGACGCAGATTATCAGTTTTGAAGTACCGTTTGTTCAAAAGTATGGAAAGTTTAATTATAAAAACTTTTCTGTGCAAATATACCCAAGCTCTTGTCCCAACGTGCGTACACTGTCTGAAGAGAAAATCACTATAAATGGTACTTCTTATAATTTCGAAAATCCCCCTTACGGAGCAACGAGCGGAATGAGCTCAATCAATAGATTTAAGCAATATTTATTGGACAGGAATGACAAATGCTTTGTCTTTGAAGAGAGAATTGCGGGAACGGGTACAAACGAAACTCCTCCTGGTACTTCACAGCCAGATAATTTTGACGCATATTTTGACTCGGAGATGAAAATCTTGGACGAAATTATGCAAACAGTAAAGTTTTGATTGTTTGCGAACCAAAATCATCTCCACTTTTACGAAACAGCCGAATCAAAAATCAAAAATGGACTCAAACTATTCGCCTATTCGTACGAATTAGACCATTGGCGTCGTCTGTCGAATGCTCGTTGTTGAATTTATGAAATAGTTGGCAGGAGTCCCTTTTTTTGTAGTCCTTTTCGGAGTATAGAAACTTTTCTGTTTTAATATCAAAGTATCAAAAGAAAAGCCGCCATCTTGTGAGGAGGCGACTTTGATGAGACGTCAGGTGGGCCGTGCGGAGGCAGTGTCACTTTTTCTTTGTCCGATGTCGGTGTGCCGTCTCGGCAGAGGCATGGTCGATACCGGCTTCAAAGACGCCACAGAGTGTTTCGGAAAGGCCGGTTTGCTCTGTTTTGTCTTCTACTTCAGCCAAAAGCTCAAGCACCTTGCAGAAGACCGGGTGAGTGATGCTGTCAACATCAACCACTCGGATGACTATTACATCCATATTACTTTTCTGCTTTACTCTCCTGATGGCATCTTTGCCACCGATGAAACACGCTATTGCGTCCTCTCCTTCTTCTGTAAAAAACACGATTTTCTTCATTTCTGAATTTAGTTGAGGTTAAACCGAAGTCCTGAAATAACCTATAACAAAAAGAGAGGGAAGTCAACAAAAGTTGACAAATAGCGTAATATGTGTATAATAATATCCAGTGTACTAAAAGAGCTTGGTGGCTCTTTTTGTTTGACAAAAGGCGGGGAAAACCTGCGCCCAATGGCGCAAAACGGATAGTAAAATATGAAAAAAATCTTGGTCGTACTGGCTGTTGTCGCCATCGTTTTGGTGGCAATGCAAAACTTGCAACGCGGAGGAAAACCCGGGCCTGAAAAATGGTCTGCGGAAGAAACGGCGAAAACGGTCAGTAACCATACTACATCAAAAAAGGACGAAGTGAAGCGAGAGTCCTACGTGGCCTCCGGCGGTTTCCAGATGGCGGTTGAATAAGAAAGAAAGGAAAAAAGAATGAAAAAAATTATCGGTTTGTTGGTTTCGATTTGTATCATCTTAACGCCAATCTTGGCGCAGTCGTCCGGCGGTGGAGGCGTAGGTGGCACGAGTCTGCCAGTTCCTTCAGAACTTTTTCCGACATCCACGGGGTACGACCTATCCCTTCCCATGATCCAAAGCGAGGGCCTCCTCAAGGCCTACGCCAAGGATGTTGTGAAAAGCGGGGAGATCAACATAAGTCATGCCGGCATTGTGCCGTACGGGCATGCATCCGTTCATGCGAATATCCAAACTGGCGGCGCCGATGCCGTGGTTCAGAAGTTACGGCAAACGCCGTT
The DNA here is from genome assembly GCA_030699905.1 of bacterium. Taxonomy (NCBI): domain Bacteria; species bacterium. The sequence continues at coordinate 41,388 of JAUYKQ010000018.1, read as the reverse complement.
TCTGTTTGAACTCGGAACGCTCAAGGGAAAAGCGGAAGTCCATGCGTACCTCTGGGACGAGATGGGAGAAATTCTTTTCTCCCACAACCATACTTCCAACCTGGAGGTGAAAAAGGGCGGAGGAGTATGGTTTCCCGATGGGCAAAACCACATTGCCTTCAAGCTGGCAAGCGAGGTGCCCATCAAAATCGCAGGGTTAAGTTATGCCCGGATTGTAATCCGTAGGGAGGACGGTTCAACCCAGGAAGTATACCCTCGTATCTATGCGGGGCGGCTCTATTTCCCCTCGTGGCTTGCCGGTTTGCAAGGGGAGATTTACCTCCAAACGCAACTCGAAAATGAAAGGCGCGAACACGTCCTCGGCCTTCAAAACGGGGCACCGAAAGGCGTCGCCGGCTTCACCCACGGGTATATGGGGATTGGGATTGAAGGGGAGTACGACTTCGGGATAAACCCTTCCGGTGTCGGCCTATGGGGAGTAGACATTCGCTCGGCGATTGTATACTTTGAAATACGGGGAGGGCCTATGGAAGTCCTCTTTGGTGGCGCCGACCATAGCGGCGAAGCTCCGTTCGCTTTCGTCCTCCGTACATTCAGCGAGGAGGAAAATCGCTGGTCGGTTCCGTTTGTCCAGAGTTTGAAAACGGAAAAATGGATACTCGGAGAAGGGAAGTACCAGGTGGTCTACATCCTTCCTCCCATCCTACCGCAACCGCCCACCCAAGGCGGAGGTGGAAGAGGATAATCCCCCCGCCTTAAGTTCTTCACCCGCGCAATTCGTTTCGACGAATTGCGCGGTTTTTATTTGCTTTTTTTCTTATTTGTGCTATTCTTTTTATTGTCTTAATTAACTTTCAACTTTACACTTTTAACTTTTGACTTACATATGTCCCAAGACCGACTTATAAAACTGGCTTGTTCCAAATGCAAACGCATTAATTACTGGTCAAGCAAAAATAAGAAAAAAGTGGAGCGAAAAATAGAGCTTAAAAAGTGGTGCAAGTGGTGCAGGAAGCAGGTGGCGCATAAAGAGACGAAGAAGTAAAAACCGCCCTAATATGAAGGGCTGTTTTTCATTCTGAGAGATACCCCGAAGCTCTGCTTCGGGGTGACGAGGAATAGTGGGAAGGGGGTCGGGGAAACGGGAGTTTCCCCGTGGCGGAGAGCAACGAGCGAAGCGAGTGCCCCGAACGGAAGAGTTCTCAAAAAATTTTTCGCCTAATATCCCCGCGAGCATAACTCGCGGGGATAGGACGAAAAAATTTTATTGCGGGCCCATCCCGACTCGAACGGGAAACTTCGCTTTTGGAGAGCGACGTTTTACCATTGAAACTATGGACCCAAACCAAAGTGGCTGTATTATATCATATTTAAATCACATAAATCCAATGAGATTTATTCGCTTATTCGTACGAATAAGCGAATAAGGAGGGAATTCATCCGGCGCTGGCGAGCGAAACAAGCGGCTTGCGGATTTCTTAAACATCTGTGGTAGGGTTTTCAAACATGCTCTAATCATTGCTAAGGAAATCAGAGACCACGGCAATCACGTTTTTTACTTCGGACGGTTCAAACCATTTTATTCGGCCGTCCCGCCTAAACCATGTTCTTTGCCGTTTCGCGTATTGCCAGATTTTTTGCTCCAAAACAGCTATAAATTCTTCGCGAGAAATCTCTTCGCGAAGCAATTTTGCCAAGTACCGGTATTCAAGGCCAAGTTCGTTCATTCTTTTCCATGTGAGGCCCTTTTTGCGCAGTCCTTCCGCTTCCGCTATCATGCCTTTTTTGATTCTTTTGCTAATTCGGGCGCTTATATTCTTGCGCAGAGTATCATCCGGCAGGTCGAGTCCTATAATAAGTGGGTTGAATTTTGTTTCCGGCTTCGCGAGAAGTGGTACTTTTCCAAGCGCTTTTATTATCTCTATGGCGCGGATAAGCCGTCTTTTGTTTTTCACGTCAATAAGTCCGGCTCGCTTTGGGTCAAAGTCGCGTAAAATTTTAAAAAGCTCCTGTGAAGTTTTTTTCTCCAGCTCGTTTCGCAAAGTTTTATCCGGAAGCACTTCGGGCAAAAGTAAATTATCTACAAGCGCCTGTATATAAAAACCCGTGCCTCCGCAAACCAACGGAAGTTTTCCGCGCTCCGCGATGTCGGCAATTTTTTGCTCGGCCAAAATTTTAAATTCCGCGACGGAAAACTGTCTGGAGGGTTTAACTTCGCTCAAAAGGTGGTGGGGAATACCGCGCATTTCTTCTTTTGTAATTTTTCCGGTTCCTATGTCCAGTCCTTCGTATATTTGACGAGAGTCCGCGGAAATCACTTCCCCTTTGAACTTTAAAGCGAGTTCAACCGTCAAGTCGCTTTTTCCCACTGCGGTCGGCCCTACTATCACTAAAATTTTCATTTGATGATACACTCTGTTTTTGAATTGGTATGGTGTGGGACAGATAAGGGTACCTACCCCTTTCCCCATTTCTCGTTTCGCGTTTTGTGCCGGAGGGGAGACCGCGAGTACGCTTATCGGTCATTACATGACCAGTACGGGTTTCCGATGATTTTGAAATCAGAATTTCCAAATCATAACGGAGAACCCCTTCAATTCTCCCACGCCGCAAAGCAGTTTGCGGCTCTCCGGCCACTTGCTTTGATCGTGTGCCGGAGGGGAGAATCGAACTCCCATGGGTTACCCCGCACGATTTTGAGTCGTGTGCGTCTACCAATTCCGCCACCCCGGCAATTATACAGATTCTACTCTAAAGGACATCCTAAATCAAACTGCTGTACTGCACCGAAAAAAAGCGGGTATTTACGAAAAAGCGGATATTTTACCGGATTACCTTGACGGAACGCCCTCTCGCTTGCCTGCCGTACTTCTGTCCGCACGCAGGCAGGCGCTCCGCGAGGGTAAGGTTTTTTTGGCCAGTACTAACTTTTGTTGGCACTGGCCCCTTGCCACAAGGTCTGCTACTTCGTGGTCAAGGTGTTTCGGGTTTACGAATAAAAAACGGCTCGCGCTTGCGCGAGCCGAATAAATTAAACCTTGAATTTTCTAATATCCTCCTGTGATAACAGGTTCTCAAGAGGGCGAACTACCCCCAAAGAGCAGATGTTATAGAGTAGATTTCCCTAAGTATGAAGCGAAAGTCCACTCACCCCTCAAAGAAGCAGGTGCTATAGAGTCGGTTTTACCTCCTCCACGACTCCCGGTCCACCCACCCCTCAAAAGAGCAGGCACTATAGAGTTTGTGTGCCCGCGATGTGCGCGCACGTCCCCCCCCCACCCCTCAAAGAAGCAGGTGCTATAGAGTCGTGGATTTGTGTCCACCCACCCCTCAAAGAGCAGATGCTATAGAGGGACGACTACGCCAGCAAGCAAACTTGTCCTCCCACCCCTAAAAAAAGCAGATGCTATAGAGCTTATTATTCCTTTTGGCGCGTCTAAGTCCACCCACCACTCAAAAGAGCAGGCGCTATAGAGTCCGACTCTGGCTCTACTTAGCCGTTTTTGTTCTAAGTCAAATATTGAGGTCCCGCGCCACGCGCGGGGTTACCGGTGGTTTAGCCGGGAAAAGAGGCGCGCGAAGTCCTCTGTTCTCGGTTTCCGCCCTGGACAAAGGCGGGTTTCAAGGTTTTCTGATAAGATTTAACCATAGATTGATAATAAAGTAAATTGACAAAAAACACTATCTGCAGTAGAAAGACATTCAGTTATGAACATTGTAAAAAAGCAGAAAACTCTGCCCAAAGGCGATAAATCGCTTGCGGAACATACCCGAGCTCTAACGAAAAGTATCGGAACAAACGCGGCCGAGCTTCAACGAAGCTCTGGCCAGAATAAAAAAGCTCGTTTCAAACTTGAGCGGGCAATCAACAGACGAGCTGAAGTGCTGGAGGTCATACGAGAGCAGAATCCAACCTTAGCTGAAACCCTAATCAAAGAAATCAAGAAAGGAGGTACGAATTGAAATTCAAACCCAAACCCCACGAGCCGCAGGACATCACCGCGACATTCAGGGTGAAACTTCAAACTGACGAAGGGGGCAAATTTGCCGAGTTCACGCGAAGCATCTTAACGGAGACTGTTACTTCCGCTGGCGTAGGGGTACAAAGCCTTCTTGCGACATTGCAAAACGCGCTCGATGTTAAGCGGGACGAAATCGGCGTAATAACCGCCGACCTTGTTCTTCCCATTCCGAAAGGAAAGAAGAGCGACAAGCTCAAGGCGGCGCGAAAGCTCCTATCAAAAGAGCCGAAAGAGCCAAAACGGCCGAAAAGCGAAACCGTCTCCGCGATGAACCGGTGGAAAGCAAGACCGCGGTACACCAATGCGTACCATCTTGTCGCCATTCATCTTGCCTCCGCCATCGTAGGCGAGGACGAAGGCACATCGTTCCGTTTCCGCCTTTTGGAGCGTTATAGCTTCAAGGTGGAGAGAAAGAAAGGAAAAGAAACGGTAACGGAGGACTCCCATGCGTATGAAAGTTTGCAGGCCGAAACGGTCGCCATGATCTTTCAATGCTGGATGGATTCCGACATGCCTTTTGTTTCCGCGTCATTCAGAAATGGCGTACGCCAAAAATGCGCCGAAAGCCTAAACTCGCACATCGCGCTTCTTTGCGACGACCCGGACACCGGATTCCCGTCTCTTTCAGAACGGGACCCTGACACCAGAGAGACGCAGTGGCTTGCCGCTCTGGAGCGAATAGTAAATCGAACGGAAAGCTTTCCGTACAAGACCGCTCGCGAGCTGTATCCGGGTGAATACGCGGAAGACGACAAGCACGGCGACAGACCCATCAATGTGGACCCCGACTGGCGCAAGCTCGTCCAGTCGCCGGAGCCGGGCAGGTTGCCGGCAACTACGAACGCATCAACGGCTATCGGCATATTCAGGCGGACAGTGGAGGAGAGATATAATGTAAACGGAAAGACAGTAATAAAGACGCGCACGCGCTACTACGGCTGTCTTCCCGTCTTTGAGAAAATCTCTCCCGACTCACCGCTCGGACGGCTGGCAGATGACACTCGCTGTTTCTGGTGGCAGAAACATCGCAAGGAGTTTGAGCCCCTCCGTGTTACAAGCGGAAATTTGCCCGATGGCAACACCGCCATCGTGGTGCCTCTTGTTCCTTCACAGCAGAAATCCTCTGAACGGCGCTTTAAGCACTTCCTTGAGAGTAGCGTGTGGGACCTCTGTATCGGCTCTATCGTGGAGAAACCGGCAGAATACCGTCTACGCCGAAGCTGGAGGAAAAATGTTTGGCGCAAGGGGGAAAACGATGAAAAAGGAAAGAGGGTTGACAGGCCGGTCAAGGCCTCAAGAACCGAGTGGTGGCTTCATCTCGCTTTGCGGCGAGAAGTTAAGCCGGAACTTCGTCCAAATGTTTTGGGAGTGCATTTCGGAATTGACGCAATACACTGGTGTCTTATGTCCCGAGAAGGCGAGGTCTTTGAACGGGGGGGGATAGAGGGCAACCCGATTCTTGGCACCGGTCTCGCCCGCAAGGGTGAGTTGGAGGAAATCCAAAAGCGGCACGGGTCAGTCAAAGACCGTGTGTTTGGAGACGAACTCATGACAGCCACCTACGAGGTCGCTCGGAGCATTCTCATGATTGCATGGGAAAAGGATGCCAATCTCGCGCTTGAAAATATAAACTGGGTGGACAAGAGCGGTAAAGACGGAGAAGCGAACATACGCTTCTCAATGTGGAATTATAGCCGTCTTCCGAGCGTTACAAAGTGGCTCGGTCTTCGGCAGTTTGAATCGGCTATTCCGACGGTAGCAGAGCTGTACGACTTCTTTCTTCAGTTCACTTGTCCCGCTTGTCGCGCCTGCAGGCAAAAAGGGCAAAAGGAAGAGAACGCTGATACATGGCGCAAAGGAGAGATCCTTAATTGCCGCAAGTGTGGCTTTGAGGGTATTGTACCTTCGAAGTTTCAGGCAGAACTTGTCGCTGAAGCAGGCGTCAGGCGAGCCAACGATCTGGCGGAGAAAGACCGCGTCGCCAATAAATAGGCGCGATTATATAAAACGAATACACAGGCCCGGGAGCATTGCTCCTCGGGTCTTTTTTTTATGTTTGTCATTTTTCGCGTACGGGCAAATTGATGGGGTTTACGAATAAAAAAACGGCTCGCGAGAAGCGCGAGCCGAATAAATCAAACCTTGAATTTTGAACTATAGTCAACCCATCAAAAGAGCAGGTGCTATAGAGAAATGTGATCCGTGAAGTTCGTATACGTCCATCCACCCCTCATCAGAACAGGTACTCTAGAGGACGGCCATAACGAGACCTTGATCACGTCCACCCACCCCCCAAAAGAGTAGATGCTATAGAGCTTCCTAATGCGACGACTACGACTGGAGTCCACCCACCCCTCAAAGAAGCATGTGCTATAGAGCGGGCTGAAACTCCTTGAAGTCATACGTCCACCCACCACTCAAAGAGCAGATGCTATAGAGACCCAAGCCATCAGCGAAGTCCACCCACACCCCAAAGAAGTAGATGCTATAGAGCCAACGAGTCGGATGGCCGTATCTTGGTCCACCCACCACTCAAAAGAATAGGTGCTATAGAGGGCGGGCAAAGGTCGTGCGATTATAAGTCCACCCACCACTCAAAGAGAGTGCGCTCTAGAGTCCGACTCTGGCTCTATTTAGCCGTTTTTCGCCCTAAGCAAAATGATGAGGTCCCGCGCCACGCGCGGGGTTACCGGTGGTTTAGCCGGGAAAAGAGGCGCGCGAAGTCCTCTGTTCTCGGCCTCCGCCCTGGACAAAGGCGGGTTTCAAGGTTTTCTAACGGTAGAATATGACAAGCAGGTCTAAATGTCAAATTTTGGAAATCGTGGCCACCACCTTTTTCGGACGATTTTTGTGGTGTATTGTGGACAACAAAACGTGGACAACGAATCGCAAAATCGCCTCCCTAAATCTCCTCTGAAATTAGACCTCACTTCTCAATACTTAAAGCTAAGCTTGTGTATTATTAGAAGAACTTGCTCGTTATGTAAGAGCTGTGATAAAATTTGACTATAATTGCATTCCATAACTCTATGTCTTCTCAATTTTTCAACAATTCAATTTTTTGGATAGAAACAGATAAGATAAAACCTAATCCTTTTCAGCCGAGACGGGAATTTGACGAGGCGCGCCTAAATGATTTGGCCGAATCCATAAAGATGTACGGAATTTTGCAGCCGCTTGTGGTAACACGAAAAGAATTTCAAACGCCGGAAGGTGGAATGGCCGTAGAGTATGAGCTTATATCCGGAGAACGTCGTCTTCGGGCTTCAAAAATCGCCGGTCTTTTTCAGGTTCCGGTTCTTATAAGAGCGAGCGAAGACAGCGACAGAGAAAAGCTGGAATTGGCCATAATAGAGAACCTTCAGCGTGAGGACTTAAATGTGGTGGAAAGGGCCAGGGCGTTTGAAAAACTGGTGGAAGATTTCGGGTTGAAGCATCACGAAATAGCCATGAAAATCGGCAGAAGCCGCGAGTACGTAACAAACAGTTTGCGGGTTCTTTTGTTACCCGGGGAAATGCTTAACGCTCTTTCCGAGGGTAAAATAAACGAAGGACATACGAGGCCAATACTCATGCTTGTTGACAGACCGGAAGAACAACAGACCCTTTTTAAAGAAATAATATTAAAGAAAATGAATGTTCGGGACGCCGAGCAAATAGCCCGTTCAATAGCGGTGGAAAGAGCCAGGCGAATTCCAAGATCGCCTGAACAGGCAGAGCTTGAAAATATGTTTTCGGAAATTTTGGGCACAAGAGTAATGATAGAAGCAAAACCGTTTGGCGGAGGGAAGATTCGCATTGATTTTTTCTCCAATGACGATTTGATGTCTATTCTTGATAAAATAAAAGCGGACAGAGAGATTTTGTCAGCATCTCAACTTCCTGATCAAATTCCTGATAGGCAAGAATTTTCCGGATCGGATGTGCCGGATACCTCTGCCCTACCGGTAGAGGTAGCAGAGGACACTTTTTCTTTGAGCGACGACCCCGCCTCACGGGATTTTCCGATAGACGACAGAAGTCCAAACCAAAAAAGAGAAGACGATGACACTGATTTGTATTCTTTAAAGAATTTTACCGTCTGATTTTCTCTCCTTTCCCTTTCTTTTTTCTTTTTCTCATCTCATGTTTTCGGGCTGATTTCTGTTTTTTGGATTGACTCTCTTCCTTTTTTTTCGGCGGATTTTCTTTACGAGGCACCCATATCTGCAGTTTCACTGCCGTTCTTATGTGTTTCTGGGCCAAACTGGTTTTACAAAATTCTATCCACTTGAGCGAAGGATGGGCGGATTCTTTGGTAACAACCTCCACAATTTCGCCGTTTTTGAGCTCTCTGTTTAACGGAACAATTTTGCCGTTGACTTTTGCTCCGGCCATGTGGTTGCCGATGTCTGAATGTATGGCGTAAGCAAAGTCCACAATACTTGCTCCTTGAGGAAGGTCCATAACGTCGCCTTTGGGTGTGAACACGAAGACCCTGTTTCCAAAAAATTCAACAGCCAAGGTCTCCATAAAGGCGGCCGGGTCTTTAGGGAACGACTCAACCGCCCTCAAGTTTTCAACCCAAAGCGGAATATCTTTGTCCTTTTCGTCCCTTATTGTAAAGGAAGGCAATATTTCCTTCACCCACGACACGCTGTTCTCCATCACTTCTTCTTTTGAAGCCATTTCTTCCTTGTATTCAAAATGCGAAGCTATGCCGTATTCGGCCTCTCTGTTCATGGCTTTTGTCCTTATCTGAACCTCAAGTATCGTGCCGTCTCCGGTGAAAATAGTGGTATGTATTCCCTGATAACCGTTACGTTTCGGAAAGGCAATGTAGTCCTTTATTCGGCCGGGAAGAGGCATCCAGTTCCCGTGGATGACTCCCAAGACGGCATAGCAATCGGCGACTGTCGGCACTATGATGCGCAAGGCGGAAATATCATAAATTTTTTCAATATCCCAGTCCTTTCTCTTTAATTTCAAGTAGAGATTGTACAGACCTTTTACGCGATAGCTTGTAAAAAATTCGGTAATACCCGCCTTGCCAAGTTCTTTTTTCACCGACTTTAACATCTTCTCAAGGTGGGAGGATGTTTCTTTTTTCAAACGTTTGCTCAAAAGTTCTTCGGTTCTTTTATGTTCCTCGGGATAGACATAGGGGAACGACAGGTCGGCCAGTCGGCGCGAAAGTTTTCGTATGCCCAGACGATACGCCAGAGCCGAATATATTTCCAAGGTTTCTTTGGCGATGCGTTCTCTTTTTTCCTCGCGAACATGCGCGAGCGTTTCCATGTTGTGCAGACGGTCGCAAAGTTTGATGATGAGAACCCTGAGGTCTTTGGAAACAGCTACGAAAAATTTACGCAATGATTCCACGTGTCGTTCGGCGCCGTGATATCTGACGTGGCCGAGTTTTGTGACACCTTCAACTAAGAAAAGAATTTCCTTGCCGAACTCTTTTTCCAGTGTTTCCCGGCTTATATTCGCGTCTTCCAGAGAGTCGTGCAGGAGTCCCGCGGAAATGGTTATGGGGCCCATGCGAAGTTCGGCCAAGTTTACGGCCGTAGCGAAAAGGTGATTGAAGTAGGGCTCTCCGGAGAAGCGCAGGTGGCTTTGATGCGCCTCTTTCGCAAAGTGATAGGCCTTGGAAATAAGAGCGATGTCCGAAGGAGTCGGCTTTTCTAATATTGAAATGAGTTTTTCAAGGGAAGAATCTGACATAAAAATGTTTAGACATTATGTTTAAGCGTAGCCGTAAGCTAAGAATAGCGAATGGGGAAGGAGTAGGCAAGATTAAAAGTGAAATATGATTTATGAATTATGAATAAGAAATATGAAGCAAAAGTTAAGGAAGTGGCAATTTTCAATTTTCGGAGTTTTTCTCTTGCGACAAAATTTGTGGAAAGAGAGTTGTGCGATGGCACGTTGACATCCTGGGGGCCACTATGTGATACTGGTATAAGGAGAGTATCTATGAAAAATACAAACAGTCAGCAAATGGGGCGAGAATGTGGGAGAAAACATTCTCGTCAATCAAGACACACCACGAGGCGGTCAAACCCTGACGGACACGGGCTCGTCCTCGGGGATTCAGAAATTGAATATAATTCACCTCCCTTAAAAAGGAAAGAAGATGAGGAGATGTACGACTTTATGATGAGTTTGTGAGCATCATATCATTCCCATCGCAAATGTCCGAACGTTGTTTCGGGCATTTTCTTTTGTCTATTCTTTTTTCTTTCTGCCGAAACGGGCTTTTTTCGGTTCCGAGAGTATTTGCAACGCCCGCTCCAAAGTGATTTCGTATGGGTTGTCCGCGCCTTTAAGAGAGCGGAAATCTCCGTCGTGAACTATGTACGGTCCAAAGCGTCCTATATTTGAGGAGATATCATTGTCCGTTTTCGGATGTTTGCCGAGCTTTCTCGGCAATGAAAGATATTTTGCCGCGTCCTCCACCGTTACGGTTCCCAAGTCCTTATCTTTTGGAATACTGGCTTTTCTTGCTTTCGGCTTGTTTTTGCCTTTCTCTTGAAGTCCGAGCTGGACATAAGGTCCGAACCTCCCAGTCAAAAGATAAATATCTTCGCCCGTTTCCGGATGTTTACCTATCGGCTCGTCCACCTTTATTTCGTGGCCGTCCATCATTAGAGCTCCCGAACAGTCGGGAAATTTTTCGCAAGAAAGAAATTTTCCCGTTTTGCCGAGTTTTATAATCATAGACCCTCCGCAAGTCGGACATTTGAATTTTTTGTCGGCCAACCCTAAATTGTTTATTTTCTCAATGTTTTCTTTGGCCTTTACATCTTTGGAAAAAGGCGTGTAAAAGTTTTCAAGAGTGGTTCTGTATTCTTTGTCACCGTTCGCGATATCGTCAAGGTCGTCTTCCATGTGGGCGGTAAAGTCGTCGCTTATATAAGTAGAGAAATGTTTTTCCAAAAAACTGCTGACCACTTCACCGGTGTCCGTCGGCACAAGCGCTTTGTTTTGTTTTTCCACGTAACCCCTGTCTTCAAGTGTTTTTATAATAGACGCGTAAGTGGAAGGTCGGCCAATACCTCTTTTCTCAAGTTCTTTTACGAGTCCGGCTTCACTGAAACGTGACGGCGGCTCCGTCTCTTTTTCTTCCGAACCTATATTTAAAAGGTCAAGGTCCTCGCCTTTTGTCACTTTTGGCAGTTCAACGTCGTCGCCACGGGCCCTCGGGTCAGCCAGAAGCCATCCCGCCGATATTACCCTTGAACCGTTTATGGCGAAATCGGGAACAGAGTCGCTTTTTATGTTCGCGGTTATTTTTGTGCGGAGAATTTCGGCATCCGCCATTTGGCTCGCGATAGCCCTTTGCCAGATAAGTTCGTAAAGTCGTTTCTGGTCGTCGTTTCCGGAAATTTTTTCTTTTGCCAGGTTTGTCGGACGGATGGCCTCGTGGGCCTCTTGGGCGTTTTTGCTTTTTTTGGCATAAGTTCTAATCTGTACGAGATTTTTGCCAAATTTTTTTTCTATTACTGAGGCGGCATAACCGAGTGCCTGTTTGCTTAGGTTCGTGCTGTCGGTACGCATATATGTGATATGTCCGTTTTCGTAAAGTTTTTGAGCGACGCCCATGGTGCGGGCGGGAGTAAATCCCAGTCGGGTGGAAGCGGATTGTTGGAGCGTGGACGTGATAAAAGGAGGGCGCGGAGAACGACCGGCTTTTGTTTCCACGATGTCTTTGACATACCATTGTCCTTTCTCTCCGTCCGAAACGATTTTGTTCACTTGCTCTTTTTCTCGCGGCTCTTCCGAGCATACCACTGAAAATTCAGCTTCTTTATTTTTTACGTTGGCCGTTATGACCCAAAATTTTTCGGGCTTGAATGCCTTTATTTCTCTTTCGCGCTCCACTATTATCCGCAGGGCCGGCGACTGCACGCGTCCCGCCGACAGTCCGTAACGGAGCTTTTTCCATATGAGACCGGATAGGTCGTAGCCGACGAGTCGGTCAAGAACCCTGCGCGCTTCTTGGGCCTTGCGCAGATTTTGGTCAATAGTCCTCGGGTGTTTAAGCGCTTCCCGAATCGCTTCTTTTGTGATTTCGCTGTAGGTAATTCTTTTCAACGGACCGGATGAGTCGCGCCCTCTATTTTTCGCGACACCTTTTTTAAAAAGTTCAGACAAATGCCAAGCGATGGCTTCTCCTTCACGGTCCAAGTCGGTCGCCAGCACTATTTCATCGGCCCTCTCCGCGAGGGCTTTAAGCTCGCTTACCACTTTCTCTTTACCTTTTACAATTTCGTAATGCGGAACAAAACCACCTTCTATTGAAATGGCTTTTTTGTTTGACTTGGGCAAATCACGGATATGACCGACAGAGGCCCGAACCGTGTATTCATTGTCCAAATATTTTGAAATGGTTTTTGCTTTGGCGGGGGATTCCACTATTAAAAGCTTCATGGTTTTTAAGTATTACACGAACTATGCGAAAGATGCAATAAGTTGAAAATTATTTTTCTCTCAATTCACGATTCTTATCCTTCCTAACTCTTCCTTCACCAGACCTCTTATCTCCAACATTGTTAAAATGGAATTTACCTGAGAAGCCGGAAAAGGCAACTGCCGTATGAGTCCGTCGCGGGATTGGGGTATCGTGAGCTTTTCTATTACGAGAAGTTCGTCGGGCATGCAGTCGGCGTATTTATTGGGTGAAAATTCAGTGTCTTTCTTTTCAGGACCAATATCAAAAGCGTCTAAAATGTCGCTTGGTGAAGTTATCAAAGTGGCGCCGAGTTTCAGAAGCATGTGCGGTCCCTCGCCGGTTTTTGAAAATATGGAGTGAGGAATGGTGAATACGTCGCGGTTGTATTCCGTCGCCAGACGAGAAGTGATAAGCGTGCCTGATTTTAACTCGGCCTCTATTACCAAAATGGCGTGGGAAATTCCCGCCATAATTCTGTTTCTTTGAGGAAAACTTTCGGGTCGGGCTCGGAAATCCGGCTCTGACTCCGAAAAAATCGCGCCTCCTCTTTCCAGAATTTTTTGGGCCAGCCCCGCGTGAGATGATGGATACAAAACTTTCCAGTCAAGGCCGGAACCCGGAAAAGCCAAAGTAACGAGGCCGGCAGAAAGCGCCGCTTCATGAGCTATGCCGTCAATTCCCAAAGCCAGACCCGATACTACTGTTATCGGATAGCCCGAAAGGCCGGCTATCAGATTTTCGCAAACACTTTTTCCGTAGGGTGTATATTTTCGGGAACCGACAACACAGAGGAATTTACCGCTCCAGTCGGGGAGGTTACCTCTGTAGTGGAGTTTTTTCGGCGATACGGGTATTTGACGAAGACGTTCCGGCATTTTTTCGCCTGTAATCGTGGAAAGGGGATAATCCATGGAAATATTGTAACAGATTTGGTATAATGCATGTAATCTGCGACATGCAAGTTAAAAGTGAAAAGTCAGAAGTTGCGGTTAGATTTTTCGGGCGCGGGTTTAATATTACATATTTATGTTAGATATAAATTTTATTCGCGAGAACACAGACCTCGTAAAAGAAGCCGTTAAAAAGAAAAGGATTGAACTTGACGTGGACGAGTTTTTGAAAAAAGATAGCGAGAGAAGAATATTGATTCGGAAAATTGAGGAAAAGCGCGCCGAGCAAAACAGGGTTGGCAACGCGATATCGTCTTGCCGAGACGACCTTAGACGTAAAAGTTTGGTAGAAGAAATGCGCGCCCTAAAAGACGGAATGAAAGACGACGAAGAGTATTTCAAGACGTTAGTGACGGATTGGAAAAACATGATGCTTGCCGTTCCTAATATTCCCGACATGTCGGTTCCTGACGGCAAGGGCGAGGAGGACAATTTGGAGTTAAAAACGTGGGGGGAAAAGCCACAGTTTTCTTTTGAGCCAAAAGACCATGTTGAGATAATGAAAAATTTGGACATGGTGGACTTTGAAAGAGGGACGAAAGTTCACGGTTTTAGAGGATACTTTTTGAAAAATGAAGGAGCGGACATGTCCTGGGCTGTTTGGAATTACGCGCGGGAATTTTTCGGAAATAAAAATTTCGTTCCTTTCATCGCTCCGGCAATAGTAAAGAAGGAATTTTTTTACGGGACGGGGCATTTACCGGCAGACGCCGAGGACCTTTTTAAAACTCAGGACGATGATTATCTTTCGGGTACTTCGGAAGTGGCGATGATGGCCTATCATTCCGAAGAGATTTTAAAGAAAGAAGATTTGCCGAAAAGATATTTGGCTTTTTCACCTTGTTACAGAAGAGAGGCGGGAAGTCACGGCAAGGACACAAAAGGGCTGATACGCGTGCATGAGTTTTACAAATTGGAACAGCTTGTTTTATGCCACTGTGATCATGCCGAATCAGTGAAAATTCACGAGGAGTTAAATCGCAATACGGAAGAATTTGTTGAGTCGCTTTGCATTCCGTATAGGCAACTCGCGATATGCACGGGGGACTTGAAAAAGGCCCAAGTAAAATCATACGACACGGAATTGTGGATGCCTTCGCAGAACTCTTATAGAGAAATCGCCAGCGCTTCGTATTATCATGACTTTCAAACCCGCCGTTTTAATATCCGCTATGACGACGGTGACAAAAAACGCTACGCCCACTCTTTAAACGCCACGGCCATACCGACACCGCGCGTTCTTTCCGCCATAGTTGAAAATTACCAACAGGAAGACGGCTCTGTTTTGATTCCCAAGGTTTTGCAAAAATACATGGGAAAAGAGAAGATAGAGCGAAAGATTTAGGCGGTAACTACTTTGAATACCGCAAGTGGCAAGCCCCGCGGGGCAGAGTCCATCTGCCGATTTTCTTATGTTCCATGTCAAATGAAAATCCGACTAAAAGATCGCAAAAGGCAAAAAATTTTGCGCATATCGGCCTTTCTTATCTGTCTTTCAGTTATTATTTTTGGATTGCTAACTTTTCTGTCGCATCTGCCTTATTTTCAAGTGAATAAGATAGAAGTTCGTGGAAATACAACCATAGATGCCGGCGCTCTTGTCGCTTCAACCAGAGAGGCCCTGTCGGGCAAACACTTTTTTCTTTTTCCAAAGTCAAACATTTTTCTGTATTCCAAAGTATCGGTTAAAAATTATATTCTGGAGAAGCATCCAAAAGTCAAAGAATTGGCCATTCATACTACTGATTTGCGGTCTTTTTCTGTGGTTGTTTCCGAGCGACAGCCAAAGGCCATATGGTGCCAAGGTGAACCGGATTTTTCAGAAGCTCCCCTTGAGACGCCGTGCTTTTTCACTGACAAAGATGGCTTTGTTTATGCTCCTTCGCCGGAACTTGCGGGAACGGTTTACTTGCGTTTTTACGGTCTTATTGACCACGAGGTACCTATCTCTCAAAGATACGATACCAAGGAGGGGTTTGTCGCTGTTTTGAGTTTTTTAGAAGAGGTCAAAAATATAACAAACTTGACTCCGATAGCTTTTTGGGAAAAAGAAGACGGTGAGCGTCAGGTTTTTTTGGAGAACGGAACAAAAGTCATTTTTTCGCTGGAACAAGAATTTTCAACCGTGCTTGAGTCCTTGAGCATCGCGTTTGCAAATATTCAAACTGGCGGGAAAATTCCGGAACTTGAATATATTGATTTAAGGTTTGAAAACAAAGTGTTTTATAAATAGAAGAGGCGAGGTGTTTGATGTTTTACGTTGCGTGATACAATTATCTCATGCGCTTTAATACTTTAAGTTTGCCCGTGCACTATTTCGTCTGGCATTACGGAGGCGCTTTTCGGGACATCTTTCGCATTGAAACCAACATCATGTGGTTTCTTTATAATTTCTTCTCCTTATCCATACTTTTTAAAACATTTTTTTCTCCTTGGAGACGACTTTCAGAAAACAAGAATGAAGACGCTTTTTGGCAGAGAATTATCATAAACACCATAATGCGCTTGGTTGGATTTTTGGCTCGTCTTGTTACTGTAATCTCGGGACTCTTTATCATTCTAATCGCTTTTATCGTGTCGGTTGCTTTTTACGTCATATGGTTTTTATTGCCGGCAATAGTGGTCGTGCTTTTAATAGGAGGGGCGGTATCTTTGACACTATGAATTTCGCTGAAATTAGACAATCGGCAAAAATTTATTCTCCCGCCATTAAAATGGATTTGGTATTTTCTCTTGGTGCCCGAAGAAAGGTTTTCTCTATATTGTCATGGCTTGCGTGGATTTCCTTGTTTGCGGCCATTTTGACTTTTTTGTCGCAAAACTTCGGTTTTTCCGAAATTTACGAATTCAGGCAAAAGATGACTGGCGTTTTCGTGCTCGTCTTCAGCTTATGGACTATTGTATTTCTTGTAAATTCTTTTTACTATTCGTTTTTTTTCAAGGGACTTCCAATGCGTTTGCCGGAAAAGGGGGATGAAAATTTAACCAAGGGGAAAAACGGGACGAGTGTCTCTTTCACAGTCGCTTCCATAGTATATTCCGCGCGAGAAGACATCACTGTTGCTTTTCTCAAATCCAAGTACGGCATTTTGATTTTAAAACGTTTAGGTCTCGGGCAGGACTCTGTAGTGGAATTCCTAACGTCCAAAAGAGAACCTCTTTTGCCTGTGATATTTTCCGTTCCGTCAGAAAAAGTTACTCTTTTGGAATTTTCAGACGCGGTTTTTGCCGAAGACCAAGAGTTCGCGTCATACCTGGCTCGCCGTGGTATTGATAGGGGCGAATTTAAAGGGGCGGCCTTGTGGGTGGAAGAAATGCATGAAAATATGCGTCTGGCTTTGCGCTTTTGGAGCAAAGAACGTCTCGGCGCCATTTCCGGAATAGGCAAGGACTGGTCTTATGGCGGAGCTTATATCTTGGAAAAATACGCTCAAGATATAACTTCGGTCTCAAAAAGCAGGACAACTCTCAACAAAACGGAAAGTGGCGAAAAAGAGCTGTGGGAAATGGAAAATGTTTTGAGCAAAAACAGCGAGGCCAACATTCTGCTTGTTGGAGAAGACGGTGGAATAAAAAAGGAACTTGTTTATCGGTTGGCCGCCAAAATTTCAAGCGGAAAAGCGCTGCCGGCTATAGAACATAAAAGAGTTTTTCTTTTTGACGGCAACTCTTTTGTAACGGTTACCGGAAACAAACAGTCGTTTGAGTCGGAACTGCGTAAAGTTTTTTTTGATATCGTCCGTTCCGGCAACGTCATTATAGTCATTGAAAACTTGCCGGAGTTTTTAGAAAGCGCGAGGACCATGGGGACAGATCTTGTTCCTTTGCTTGAGCCGTTTCTTGTTTCGCCGGATGTGCATGTTGTGGCCCTTTCTTCTCCGGACGGATTTCACAATCTTTTGGAGCAAAACGCTCTTTTCATGAAGCTTTTTGAAAAGATTCAGGTAAAAAACGAGGACAGCTCGGCAACTTTAGCCACAGTCAAAAAAGCGGCTTTGGCATTTGAAGCCAAGGACGGACTTTTTTTCACATTTCAAGCGGTGGCTGAAATTGTAAGAAGCGCGGAAAGATATTTTTCCGACGGCGTGCTGTCGGATAAAGCCATTGATTTGATTTCGGAAATAGCGTCTCGTTCCATATCTTCCGGCAAAAAAACGGTACGCAAGGAAGACGTGCTTTTGGCGGTTGAGAGCAAGACGGGAATTCCCGCCAGTGTCCCCAAGCAGGCCGAAAAGGAAAAACTGCTAAATTTGGAAAAACTTTTGAAGGAAAGGGTCATCGGTCAAACCGAAGCGCTTCAGGCGGTGGCTAACTCTCTGCGTCGGGCGCGCTTGGGACTTACGAATCCGAACCGTCCAATAGGGTCGTTCCTTTTTCTGGGGCCTACGGGAGTCGGCAAAACGGAAACAACCAAAGCTCTGGCCTCGGTGTTTTTCGGAGGCGAGGCCGATATTATTCGCCTGGATATGTCCGAGTTTAGGACGGCAGACGCACTGGAGCGGCTTATAGGAATTTTCGGAACTTCGCGGGCGGGTGTTCTTTCTTCCAAGTTGCGTGAAAAGCCATACGGAGTTCTGCTCTTGGACGAGTTTGAGAAGACATCTCCCGAAGTTTTGGATTTGTTTTTGCAGATTCTTGACGAAGGAGTGTTTTCGGACATGGCGGGTAAAAAAGTAAACGCTCGTAACCTCATAATTGTCGCGACTTCAAATGCCGGAAGCGAGCTTATATGGGAGATGAATAAAGCCGGTGGCTTGCCGGACAAGAAAAATATCGTAGACGACATAGTGAGGCGCGGAATTTACAAACCGGAACTTTTGAACCGGTTTGACGGAGTGATTTTGTTTAGACCGCTAAGCCGTGAAGAAATGAAAGCCGTCGCGAAAATAATGCTCAATCGTTTGCAAAAACGGCTTCAGGAAAAGGGTGTGGAACTTGTCATAACGGAAGAACTTGTGAATTTTTTAGCGGAAAGAGGTTACGACCCGCAGTTTGGCGCGCGTCCAATGAACCGCGCCATTCAGGATACTGTGGAAAAAATAATCGCTGAAAAAATGTTGCGCGGTGAAATCTCCGCCGGTTCAAAAGTGGCGTTAAGCGGGGCGGACTTGCGATCTTAAGGGACACATTCTCACAGCAAACCAACGCGCCCTTGAAGCATTTTGAAGCGCGTTTTTCTTTTCGTTGCGCGAATCTCCATACGAAAATTCTCCTCATCCAAACACTTCCATACTATATAGTATGGAAGTGTTTGGATGAGGACGTTTATTATGCCTTTGTAATCGTTTGCACGCCGGTTGAACGCGTCGCTTGAACGCGTTGTAAACATTTCCGCGCGGTGATAAACTGACAACTCATGAAATTGGGGTTTTGGGAAAATCTAAAGAAAAAGGCGGCAGGCGAAAGCAGGCCGATTTTTGTTTTGGCTCCGATGGCCGATGTCACGGACGCGGCTTTTCGGCAAATTATCCCCAAATACAGCCGCGCGGAGGATGACGCATGTGGTGGTGATTCTACAATACGCCAGACGGGTGGCGTATTGGATGCTATGTGGACGGAATTTGTTTCGGCAGACGGGCTTTGCCACGAGAAGGCAAGAGAAAAACTTTCGGTTGATTTAAAATACTCCGAAGAGGAAAGACCTATCGTTGCCCAACTTTTTACGAGCAATCCTGAAAATATGAAAAATGCGGCTAAACTTTGCGCCAATCTCGGCTTTGACGGAGTGGACATAAACATGGGCTGTCCTGACAGAAAAGTGGAAAAGCAGGGAGCCGGCGCGGCTCTTATGAAAAACCCACCGCTTGCTCGCGCCCTTATTCGGGCGGCCAAAGAAGGCGTCTCCGATGCCTCTAAAAATATTCCCGTTTCGGTCAAAACCCGACTTGGCTACAACAAAGACGAACTGGAGGATTGGCTTCCGGAGTTGCTGGCTGAAAATCCTGCCGTAGTTACCATACATGCTCGCACCCGAAAAGAAATGTCTAAAGTGCCGGCGCGCTGGGAGAGGATAAAAGAGGTGGTAAAAATCAGAGATGCTCTCGGCAGTCAGGCCTTAATTTTTGGAAATGGAGATGTTTCGTCTATTGAAGACGGTGTAAAGCGAGTCGGGGAAAGCTTGGCGGACGGGGTGATGCTCGGTAAAGCGATTTTCGGCCGACCGGACTTGTTTTCCGATTCGCGTGAATTAGAAAATAATTCCGAGGAAATTTTTCCCGAGAAGAGATTGAGAATAATGATTGAGCATACCAAATTGTTTGAGGACTTTTTTGTAAACGAAAATTCCGGAAAATTTTTAGGCGTCAAAAAAAGTTTTGCTATCATGAAAAAACACTATAAGGCCTATGTTTCTGACTTTTCCAAAGCCAAAGAATTGCGTATGAAACTCATGGAAACAGAAAACGCGCATGAGGTGGAAAATGTTGTCAACAGTTTTCTTTTGACTTAGATTGCGATATATTAGTATATTAGAGGAAGAACAAAGGAAAGGAGGATGAAATGAAAGAACAGAAGTTTAGAGAACTGATTGAGGAATATATTGATAAATCCACCGGCACGCCCGGAAGGTGTGAAAGAGAGGCCAGAGGTATTTTGCATGAAATACTGGACGCAAGAGTCCCATTCAAAGCAGTCTACAGGGCCTTTCAGACAACGATAGAACAACTATATGAAATGGAACTCCAGAATGGACTGGAGAATGAGGAGGTTAGTTGGGTGGAAACCGTACACGCGGTTTTGGTTTTCAAGCTCTGGGCGACCGGCCCTCAAAGCGATGAGGATGTGCGCAAATTCGTATCGGTTTTTAATAGATACGAATCCAAAGTAACCCTGATTTTAGGGGAATGGGGAATCCATGCAAGGTGTGCGTACGCAGTGGATGAAAAGGGCTCCGAAGAGGGGCTCTTTTTTGTGGTCTCTATGATCATGAGTCGCAAAACGCAAAAGCGAATGAAGATGAAAACACTTACGAATGAAAGAGGTGTTTATCGCGGAGTTTGTAATTCAAATTCACATACACTCATTTTGGACGGCCGTCCAAAATGAGTGTATGTCGATAGGGGGAGACGACAGGAGTTTTCCACTGTTAGGACTTGTCATAAATATTATTTGGAATAGGATTAAATGCAGACGGTGGTAAAACTCAAAAGAGAAAAGGTAAAAATATGCGAGAAGAAACCGAATACGTGAAAACGCGCAAGCGTCAAACGGTGATAGGCATTTTGATTGAAAAAGGGCTTGATATCGCTGAGAGGGTGGCTTTTTTACGTTCCGTAGAAGACCGCTCCGATTTTTGGGACGACTTACTTGACAGAAGTAGAGAAGAAGTCGTTGCCAGAGTGGAAGAGACGATAAATGCCAAGAGAAGGGTCTCGTCTCTCTGTCAGCTTGAACCGCTTACGCGGTGAAAAACATCCTCAAAAAGACCTTTTTTCCGCTTCGGTTATGGGGTTGGAATAGGAACCCGAAGCATTTCAATTACAATGAGCGTCGCGTTTTGCGGCGCTCACTATGTTATAATACCCTAATGCCAGAAGTTGTTTTTTACAGAAAATACAGACCGCAGGAATTTGAAGAATGTTTAGGTCAGGAACACATTGTCTCTGCTCTTCAGGGTTCTTTTAAACAAGGTAATGTTTCTCACGCCTATCTTTTTTCCGGCTCTCGTGGCACAGGCAAGACGTCCTTTGCCAGGATTTTAGCCAAGACCCTCGGCACTACGGCAAACGACCTTTACGAAATAGACGCCGCTTCAAACAGGGGCATTGACGACGTGCGGGCGCTACGCGAGGCGGTCTACACTTTGCCTCTTGAATCAAAGTATAAAATTTACATTGTTGACGAGGCGCATATGATGACCAAGGAGGCATTCAACGCTCTTTTAAAGACGCTTGAAGAACCTCCACCTCATGTCATCTTTGTCTTGGCGACTACGGAAATAGACCGATTGCCTGAAACGATAATTTCGAGGTGCGAAGTTCATACGTTTAAAAAACCCTCCGTCAAGACCCTGCGCGACCTCGTTTTAAATGTCGCCAAAAAGGAAGGGAAAGATATGGAAAAAAGCGCGGCGGAACTCGTGGCTTTGCTTGGGGACGGTTCTTTCCGAGATACTCACGGCATACTTCAAAAAATAGTGAGTTCTTTTTCCGGCAAGGTAATAACGGAAGAAAACGTGCGAATCGTTTCCGGCGTTCCGAAAAAGGAGGTGGTGAACGATCTTTTGTCGGCAGTTAGCGAAAAAGACGTTGAAAAAGGGCTTCAGGCGGTAGCTTGCGCTACGGAGGAGAACATTGACATGAAGACCTATGTCAAGCTGATTCTTCACAAGATGCGCCTGATTCTTCTTTTGCGTTTCGCAAAGGACTTGGAAAAGACGATAAAAGAGGAGGTGTCAGAAGAGGATTTTGAGTTTTTAAAAGGTCTTGCGATGACGTCCGGTTCAAATGTGACATCCTCTTCGCTTCTTGCTTTTTTGGAAAGCGCCGATTTGGTCGGCAAGACGGCAATACCGCAGTTGCCTATAGAGCTCGCGGTAATAAAATCGTGTGGCGTGTAGTTTGTGATAGATTATCCATATTCAAGGTCTAAAGCGCGGAGTTAAAGTATAATTAAAAATGCGAAATTTATTTCTAAAATCCTAAATCATGAATTCTGAATCTTCTTTAAGTTTAAGTGAAGTGGTAAAAAATCTAATGGCATCGGGTAAGGGAATTTTGGCCGCTGACGAGAGTGTCGGCACGGCTGAAAAAAGATTTGTGGCGGAGGGTATTGAGTGCAGTGAAGAAAATAGGAGAAAATGGCGCGAGCTTCTTTTGTCCGCGCCTGGAGCCGAAAAGTATCTTTCCGGAGTAATTTTATACGATGAGACGATACGGCAGTCCGATAACGACGGGGTTTCTTTCCCTAAACTTTTGAGCCAAAGGGGAATCGCGACAGGAATCAAGGTTGACCAAAAGACGAGTCCCTTTGAAAATTCGCCACAAGAAGAAGTGACAAACGGGCTTGAGGGGCTATCCGATCGTCTCTCTGAATACGCGGAAATGGGGGCAAAGTTTACCAAATGGAGGGCAGTGGTTAGAATCGGCGATAATTTGCCTACCGAAGAAGCTGTTAGAGAAAATGCCAGGCGAATGGCAAAGTACGCAGGTTTGGCGCAGGAAAAAGGAATGGTGCCGATGGTGGAGCCGGAAGTTTTGCTTGAAGGAAATCACACATTGAAGAGATGCGAAGAGGTTGTGAGAAATACCCTCGGCATTACTTTTGAAGAGTTGAATAAAGAGGGAATAAATTTGGGCGGTTTGATTTTGAAGACAAGTATGGTTTTGCAGGGAAACAAGTCCGGAGAGAAATGGGGTTCCAAAGAAATCGCGGAAGCGACCATGCGTTCTCTTTTGGCCAAAGTACCCAAAGAAACTGCCGGTGTCGTATTTCTTTCCGGCGGGCAGACGCCACAGCAAGCTACGGAAAACTTAAACGAAATAGCGAAAATAGCCAAGAATAAAGACGCGCCATGGCCTCTTACTTTTTCCTATTCTCGAGCCATCCAAGACCCCATCATGAAGGCCTGGGCCGGAAAAGATGAAAATATTGAGAGAGCGCAAGAAATATTTTTGAAGAGATTGAAAGAAACGGCACAAGCGAGCGAGGGGCGGTATGAAGTCGCGTAGAATAAAATACGGCAAGTGCGCGTTTGAATTTTGAATTTCTATTAAAAAAACCTGTTAATTTAGGTTTTTTTATGATATAAATTGGGGGTATATTAGGGTTTTGTGAGTGAGTGGTACTCGGACGTCGCTTTTTTAACTATAAATTTAGGAACAAATTTTGCCGGTTCGTCTAATGGTAGGACACCTCCCTTTGGAGGAGGGTATTGGGGTTCGAGTCCCTGACCGGCAGTTCGTAACGACAGTGGAGAACTGCCGGTAGCAAGTGAACCGCTTCACTTGCGTCAGGGACTCGAAGAGGTTCTCCCATGTTTTTGAGGCATTCTTATGCCGAAAAAACGGGAAACCTGTACTGGTCCTGTAAGGACCGAGAAGCGTACCCGCGGTCCCTGACCGGCAGTTCGTAACGACAGTGGAGAACTGCCGGTAGCAAGTGAACCGCTTCACTTGCGTCAGGGACTCGAAGCCCGATTGAGCATCCCGAGAGACGAGCCCCGTCGGCGACGTCGGGATCCAGCAAATGCTAATTGCATTCCGTTCCAAAAAGATTTCCTGCGCCCGCGTAAGCCAAGTCAGCCACTCCGGCATCCGGACCTACTTCGTAAAAATTATCACATTTACCGCCGTCTTCTTTCATCATTTCCGATTTATCTTCCAGCCGCGTGTATAGAACATAACTTTGTCGATGGTCGTTGGCTGTTATGTCGGGCAGTTGGTAAAGATAAAACCATCCGTCTTCCTCTGAATTTATCGGGTCTTTTATCCACGCGTCTATAAAGCCCTCTTCAAAAAGCCCGGTCAATGGACCTCCTGTGCAACTGTCTTGGTCCTCTCCCGCGCCGTTTATAAAACCATCGCTCAAAGAAGAGTCGTATCTTCCGTTGTTGTCACCGCAGGGGTAAACACCATGCCTGTCGTGATAAAGAGCCAGCGCTGTTTCCATTTGATGAAACGTTTCAATACGTACGGTGTCGCGCGCTCTTTTTATGGCGACTCTGATTTGGCTTACCACTATCGTGGAAAGGACATATATTATGAAAAGCACCACCAGAAGCTCTAAAATGGAAAAACCCGCTTTGTGACTGTACCGCGTCATTTTATACTATAGTAGCACTAATATGCTCTGTTTTGGAGTTGAAATTCATTGACTTTTTCAAGATAACCTTAGAAAGCTGACAGGAATGCTAATTGCAAGGTACTCCAAAATATGGAACCACTACTACGAAAATCAGGTCTACCAATCCGGCATCCGGACCTACTTCGTAAAAATTATCACATTTGCCGCCGTCTTCTTTCATCAATTTCGGAGTACTTTCCAGACGCGTGTATAGAACATAACTTTGTCGGTGGTCAGGAGCTGTTATATCGGGCAGTTGGTAAAAATAAAACCATCCTTGCGGTTGCGAGTTTATCGGGTCTTTTATCCACTCTACAAAGAAGCCCTCTTCAAAAAGCCCGGTCAATGGACCTCCTGTGCAACTGTCTTGGTCCTCTCCCGCGCCGTTTATAAAACCAGCGCTTACGGAAGAGTCGTATCTTCCGTTGTTGTCACCGCAGGGGTAAACACCATGCCTGTCGTGATAAAGAGCTAGCGCTGTTTCCAACTGGGAAAACGTTTGAATGCGTACGGTATCGCGCGCTTTCGCCCTGGTGCCCTCTATACTCGCAAGAACCACGGACGAAAGCAGGCCGATTACGGATATCACCACCAGAAGCTCTACCAATGTAAAACCCGCTTTGTGACTGTGATGTTTCATTTTATCTTATAAAATCGTTGATATACTCTGTTTCGGAGTTGAAATTCATTCACTTTAATTATATTATAGTTATTAATATTGTTAAACTTGAAATGTGGAAATCTTCATAACTCGCGAAAGAAAATTATGTTATCGACCCTTCCTTCGCGTGTTTTTTTGTGTTATCCTTTGTAAAGAGGAGGAATTCTTGGCCACACACTAGGAAAAGGGTAAAAGGGCTTCAAGTTGGGCCGCCGCTTCTCATACTTTGTATGTTGAAGCGGCGGTTTTTTAAAACGAAGATGCCGAGTGGACAGAATGCGTGCAGTGGGGAGGAAAATAATATGTGAATATGTGGTATAATGCCAACAAGCCAAGCAGGCGTTTCTTTCGTTGTGGTGTTTATGTAATGCCGTGCCACTGAAATTTAGAAAATATTATTTCTATTACCTTTATCAATATTTTTATTGATTTGTGAGATTTAAAATTTAACAGCTCTTTATTGGATAATTAATTAAAAAAATGAAAAAAACTATTCTTATTTTGGGGATTGTGGCGCTTTTGGGACTCGGATATTGGATTTATGTAAAAGATACGGAGAGGGAAGAGCCACAGGTGACCGTAACTTCATTTGAAGAATGCGCGAACGCGGGATTTCCCATAATGGAAAGCTATCCAAGGCAATGTCGCGACAGTGAGGGTAACTTGTTCGTGGAAAATGTCGGCAATTTAATTGAAAAAATGGATTTTATCCGTCTGACAAGCCCTCGGCCAAGCACGGAAATAACAAGTCCCGTGAAGATAACAGGAGAAGCGAGAGGCACGTGGTTTTTTGAAGCCAATTTTCCGATTTCTGTCGTGGATTGGGATGGACTTATAATAGGGGAGGGATACGCCACTTCTTTAGGCGAATGGATGACCACTGATTTTGTGCCGTTTGAGGCGGAAGTGGAATTTGACATCTCGCAAATCAGGGGAAACTATTCAAACAGAGGGGCTTTGATTTTGCAAAAGGCCAACCCTTCCGACCTTTCTGAAAACGACGATGCGCTTGAGATTCCGATATTTTTTGTAATAGACCAGGAGTAGAGAGAAAAGAATAAGTTGAGTACTTAAAATAAATATTGTCCGGCAATCGTCGCGGATTTTAAGAATTTGATAAATACTGTCAATTACGAAACATCTGTTTCATGCCCCCCCACTCGGAAAGCTCCCAAAAAAGTGACCGCTCCAAGGGCGCTTGCCCGGTCTTAGTCACTTTTCTGTGACTTTCCTCGTGGGGGCGTGCTTGCCGTATTTCGTAACTCAAAGAAAATATGAAAAAAAGTATTGCCATTGCAATAGCGGTTTTGGTTGTAGTTTTATCCGGAGTGTTTTTTGGCGATGATTTAAAAAAGTTTTTCTTTGCTTCGCAGAGTCCGCCGAAAGATGTCGCGGTTACGGATATGAAAGGAAAACAGTCGGAAGACGTGGAAGAAGTGGCGACAGGGCTGAAGGTTCCATGGGATATGGCTTTTCTGCCGGAAGGTGATTTTTTGGTGACAGAACGGCCCGGCACGCTTTTGCGAATCGGGGACGGCCAAAGGCGTTATGAAATTTCGGGCGTGCGACATATCGGCGAAGGCGGTCTTTTGGGCATAGCTCTTCATCCGGACTTCTCACAAAACCGCTTCGTCTATCTTTACTTCACCTCGCAGGTTGGCGGACAAATTGAAAATCGCGTGGAGAGATATCGTTTTGAAAATGACGAACTTTCGGGCAGGGAAGTGATTCTCTCCGGAATTCCCGGCGCCTCTTACCATGACGGAGGAAGGATTGAATTTGGTCCGGACGGATTTTTGTATATTACAACCGGAGACGCCGGCAATGCCGGCCTCGCCCAAAATAAAAATTCTCTTGCCGGAAAAATTTTGCGTTTAAACGACGATGGCGCCACTGCTGCCGACAACCCTTTTGGGAACGCCGTTTGGAGTTACGGACACAGAAATCCGCAAGGTCTCGTCTGGGACGGGGAGGGACGGCTTTGGAGCACGGAACACGGCCGTTCCGGAGCTCTCTCGGGTTTTGACGAGTTGAATATTATAGAAAAAGGAGGCAATTACGGCTGGCCGACAATTCAAGGGGACGAGCGCAAAGAAGGGATGAATGCGCCGGTTTTACATTCCGGTTCCGACTATACTTGGGCGCCCGCGTCGGCCACCTATTATGATGGAAGCATATTTTTCGGCGGGCTTCGCGGAGAAGCTCTTTTTGAAGCGGTTTTAAGCGCCACAAGCAAACCTGAACTCAAAATTCATTTTCGGGAAGAATATGGGCGCGTGCGAATGGCAAGAATGGGGGACGATGGATTTCTATATATAAGCACGAGCAACACGGACGGCAGAGGAACTCCCGGAAGTGGAGACGACAGGATTTTAAAAATCAATCCTGAAATTTTCAGATAAGAGGCCGATGGTTTTTTCACCAATTCGTACCCGTGTTAATCCACAGTTTTAAATTGTGGACTATTGACGCTTATTGTATAATTATATCAAGGTTAAAAAATGTCGTTTTAATTATTAACGTAATCTGGCAACAAATTTTATGGACACTGTTTTTTTGGCGCAATTTATGGGACTGTTTTCTCTGGTTATCGGTTCGGGTATGCTCATAAAGCGCAAGATGACTGTAAAAATATTTGACGAAATGTTCGGCAGCCGCGCTCTCATCTATTTGGTGGGTATAGCGGAAATAGTGGGAGGCGTTCTCTTGGTGCTTTTTCACAATGTTTGGGATTCACCTTTGGCTTCGGTAGTATCCGCGTTGGCGTGGATTCTTTTGATTGAAGGGGTTTTCTATATGTTCGCTTCTCAAAGGGCCTTAAGAAACACGGCGTCGCTCTTCCATAAGCAAAGCGCCTACTACATGATAGGAGTGGCGTACTTTCTTGTGGGAGCGGTTTTGGTACTGTCTACTTTCTGGGTATAGCGGTTAGTTTGCGATGTGAGAGAGAAATTTAAAAACACAGCCCGCGCGAAGCGCGGGCTGTGTTTTTATCTTTGAATTGCGAAATACGACAGGCGCCCCCCACGAGGAAAGTCACAAAAAAGTGACTAAGACCGGGCAAGCGCCCTTGGAGCGGTCACTTTTTTGGGAGCTTTCCCTCGTGGGGGGGGAAGCAAATATTTAGCAATTCACAGTATTACATCATCACTCTCGCGATGAGCGCCAGTAGCGCTCCGATAAGGGCGGTGTTTTTCAAAAAATGCTGAAGGTCAGACGCCTTTTCATCAGCATTTTTGTTTTTCCAAAAAGAATGAATCATGAAGTTGACTGCTATCAAAAATACGATAAGCAATATTGAAGAGAGGACAATGTAAAGTCCTGCCACGATCCCAAGGCCACCCAAAGTCAAAAAAAGCCCTGCCAAAATATTGGCTGTTTTCGGAAACGGTACGCCTTTTGAAGAGGCGTAGCCGGAAAGCATGTCCGACTTTAAAAAGTGATTGATACCCATTAAAAAGAAATATCCCCCGAAAATAACGTTTCCGACAAGCAAAATGGTTGTCTCCATAAGTTAAATTCTGTTATTTTGTAATTAAAATCAGTTACTTTGCGAACATTTCAACTATAACATCTTCTTTCAAATTCATGAACACTTGGTGAAATACGAAGGCGCTCGTTCACTGCTACCTCATAACTTAGTCGTACTATAAACATAGACATTATTAAATATGTGGCCAAGTTCTATTTTACCCAATAGATCCGGCCACAAGGGTCGATTAAATCAATTATCTAATTTTTAACAAAACTATGAAAAAAATTTCAGCATTTTTGAATTCCACTCGGGAAAAAAGACAAAATTCCAAGAATTTCGGGAAAAAGGCGGCAGTGGCAATACTGTCGGTCGCGTTTTTCATGGCGGTACTCGGAAGTCCGTTACTCGCTCCAAAAGCCGAAGCCCAGACATACGCGGAGCTTGAAGCCAAAATAAATGCCATGCTATCCGTCTTTGACACATTTATGGCGCAAATAGCTTCCCTGCGCGTGGGAATTAACAGTGGAGGAGGCGGAGACGCCGTCGGAGGGGGCGAATTTCCGATAGTTCCCACAGGGTTTAGATTCAACAGGTATTTGAGCCAAGGGGCAGTGGGAGACGACGTTCTCTATCTTCAGAGAATACTAAACGTAAACTCCTCCACTCGTATCGTGTCTTCCGGTCCCGGTTCGCCGGGCAACGAAACTCGTTTTTTCGGTTCACTGACGGAAAACGCGGTAGCTCGTTTCCAGGAATATTTCCGTTCAGAGCTTCTGTCGCCATTCGGACTGTTTAGTGGCTACGGCATTGTGGACGTAAGCACACAGAATAAATTGAATTCTCTTATCGCCAACGACTATGTCGGCTTCGTGGCGGGCGTTCCTTTAAGCAGTCCTTTTCTAACCGTTAGTGTTCCTTCACAGCCGAATGCCACATCCATAAGAGGCGACGGCGCTCACGTGCCTTTCACCCGTGTCACTTTGTCAGCCGGAGCAAATTCAGAGGTAACGATAAACAACTTTGTGGTTGAAAAAACCGGCTCACTGCCGAATTTCACATTCGCAAGAGTGATACTGCTTGACGAGAATGGTAACCAGATCGGACTGGGAGGTACACTTGGAACCAATGGCGTGACTGTCATAGGCCAGAGTGTCACGATTCCGGCCGGACAATCCAGAACTTTTACGGTAACGGGTATCCCCACAAGCAATCTTGCCGGTTCTGTCGGTCAAAGCGGAGGCCTTAGAGTCCTTTCTGTCACTGTTCCTTTCGGAACGTCGGTGGGAGGAACACTGCCTGTTTTTGGAACAACGCAGACAATAACGAACTAAAACAAATGTCTCCGTTCTATATGGCATAGTGACCCGCCCGCCCTTTCGCCTTGGCGAAAGGGCGGGTTCGGTGTTAATATCCACGTTACTGGTCGTGATATATTTATACCCATGCCCCAAAAAATCCGTCTCATTATTGAAATGGCAAGAAATGAGAAGATAACTTTGCGAGCCGCCTCGCTGGCTTATTACGCCATGTTCGCTCTCGCTCCTCTTCTCATCATCGCCGTTTCAATCGGCAATCTTTTCATTGAAAACACTCTTGTCAGAGACGCTGTTTCCGGCTATGTAATGTCGCGTTTTGGAGAAAGCGCCGTAGTTTTTTTCCAAACCATGATTGACCGGCTGGCCTCTGTTGAACAAAATATCACTCTGACGAGCATATCCGCGATAATTCTCGTATTTGGAATTGCTCGTTTCTTTCATCACGCCAGACAAAGTTTTTTTGATTTGTTCTCCTATGAAATACATGAAAGAGACCCGCTGAAGCGAACCATTAAAACACACGGACTTTCCGTTGTCTTCATGGTGGCCGTGATAATTTTATTTTTCTCGCTATCCGTGTTCAACATAACAGTACCTCTTCTGGTTCAGTTTTCCCACGAGGTTTTGACATTTTTGCCGGATGCTCTTTTTATAACGGCTCAGTTCGCGATGAGTTTTCTTGCTCTCGGTCTTTTGTTTACCGTGGTTTATCGGCTGGCTTCCGTATCGGATATTGGGTGGCTTCAGTGTTTTTACGGCGGTCTGACTGCGGCCGCTTGCGTTACTTTTCTAAATTATATTATTTCGCTGTTTTTGCAGTGGAGCACCACTGTTTCCATATACGGAGCCGCTGAATTTCTTTTGGTCGCACTTATATGGGTATATTATGCCATTCTGTCTGCGTTCGTCGGCGCTCTTTTAGCAAAGGCCAAGTAAAATGAAAAAATTTTTTAGCATTATTTTCATAATTCTTTCAGTCGGTGTCTCTTATGTCATCTTGCGCAACGCCGAAATTATCGGACCCACTGTTTGCGAGAAAACGCTGAAATATTCTTTGGGACAATTTGACAGCCGTTTCGGCATAACAGAGTCGGATTTCACCTTTGCCCTCCTTGAAGCGGAAGGTGTCTGGGAAGACGCTTTCAACGTGAATTTGTTTCAATTGGTGGAGCAAGCCGATTTTAAGGTCAATCTTATTTTTGACGAAAGACAGCGTTTGGCCATAGAAGAAGAAAGAAAAAGGAACGAACTTGAAATGCTTGAAAACACTTACCTGTCGCTCAGTCACGAACAGTCAAAATCGCAGGCGCTGTATGAAAAGGAACTTTCCGCTTACAAGACGTCGGCAGACGAGTACGAGAGGAGGATTTCTTCTTTCAACAGTGAAGTAGAGATGTGGAACAGGCGAGGAGGAGCGCCACAAGACGTCTACGAGCGACTGGAGCAGGAAGAAAAAGAACTGCGTCAGTTAGCCGTTTCTTTGGAAGCGCAGAGAGTAAGTATAAATTCTTTTGCCAGAGAACTAAACCGGCTAAGCGCTCAAGGAAACTCTTTGGTGGGGCAATACAATGTTGGAGTAAAGACCTATCAATCAGAACACGGTTCGTCCAGAGAATTCAGTCAAGGCGAATACAACGGTCGGGAAATAAATATTTTTCAATTTGACGATATGTCCAATCTGACTTTGGTTCTGGTTCATGAACTGGGGCACGCGCTCGGTTTGGACCATGTGGAGGACCCTCGTTCGGTCATGTACTATTTAATGGGCGAACAGGACTTGGAAAACGTGTCTTTAACCGAAGAAGATATAAGCGCCCTTCGGGAAAGGTGTCGCATTTAGTTGTATGAATGAATCTTAAAGGTTAAGATAGGCATTAAGGAAGCATAATCTTCCGACCCTGTTTTATCATGTGCCTATCATGTACCATCCTTCTCAAAAAATTTTGGAAAAATACGCCGATGTTTTGGTAAATTTCGCTCTCGGCGGAGGAAAAGGCATCAAAAAAAATGACGTCGTGCATTTGATTTGCTATGAGTACGCAAAACCTCTTTTTGTTGAGCTTAGAAAAGCCGTGTGGAAAGCGGGTGGACATGTGATTTCCGATTTCCGGCCTGACGGAGGAGTACGGCTTCCATTGGAACGGGATTTTTATCTTTACGCCAAAGAGCACCAGCTTCGTTTTTTTCCTGAAAAATTTTTAAAAGGTCTTGTGGAAGAAGCACACCATTCACTTTTTGTGGTTTCCGAAATGAACAAACAGGCGCTAAAAGGCGTTCCGCCCGAGAAAATCATGCTACGCGGTCTGACTTTTAAGCCCTATATGGATTGGCGAAATGAAAAAGAAAACAGAGGACTATATACATGGACCATAGCGCTTTACGGCACACCGGCTATGGCCAAGGAAGCGGGGCTTACGGAAAAAGAGTACTGGAACCAAATAATAAAGGCGTGTTTTTTGGACAGTAAAAACCCGGTTGCTGAGTGGAAGAAGGTCTACGTGAAGCTGGAAAATATAAGAAAAAAACTCAATACCCTTCGGCCTGAATATCTGCGCGTAAAGGGGCCGTCAGCGGATTTGAAAATAAAGCTGGGAAAGGAGCGAATTTGGATGGGCGGTTCCGGCAGAAATATTCCAAGTTTTGAGCTTTTTACTTCACCTGACTGGCGGGGTACGGAAGGGTGGATACGTTTTAGCGAACCGCTTTACGTTTACGGAAATTTGATAAAAGGAGTGGAACTTTGGTTTGAAAAAGGAAAAGTGGTTAAAGCAAAAGCCAAAAAGGGAGAAAAAATTCTAAAACAGATGATAAAGACAGAGAATGCCGACAAAATCGGAGAATATTCATTGACGGATAAGCGATTTTCAAGAATTACAAAATTCATGGCCGAGACACTTTTTGACGAAAACATGGGCGGACCAAACGGCAATACTCATCTGGCGCTTGGCAAGGCCTATCACGACTGTTTTGATGGCGACCCGTCAAAAGTTACAAAAGAAGAATGGAAAAAAATGGGCTATAACGACTCGTCGGTGCATACGGATATAGTTTCCACCGAAGAGCGAATTGTAACCGCGATTTTAAAAGACGGCTCTGAGCGCGTCATCTACAAAAACGGCATGTTCGTGCTTTAAGAACAGCCGGTGGGGTGTCTACTATAAAGCCAGCTTGTTCTTTGTCTTCCATCCCGACATACACTAATTATGGACGGCCGTCCATAATTAGTGTATGTGAGGAAATTAGGAAATTAATGGATGAAGAGATTAAGAAAGAAGTTAAGAAAGTCAAAAAAGAGAGAATAAAAGAGAGAAGAGGAAAAATCGCAATTTTCTGTTTCTATTTTTTCGTTTCTTAAGATTACTTTTGTCCGTAAAACTTAAACCCGCCGTGAACGTGACGGCGGGTTTTTATGAAAGTAAACGAAGGACAGGTCAGTTGTTTTCCGGAATGAAGAAAGACGATACCGGAAAAAAAGACAGCTTACAATGTCCATCGTTATCGGACGAGGCCTTTATTATGGCGTTAATTTTCTTTGAGGCCTCCATGTCGCTATCGTACACGTAAGGCAAGAAAAACGGCACATGTTTTTCGTAAATACCGCAGTGAGTCACTTCTCTTGCCAGGACAAACCCTTTGCCACCGAATTCCGTGAAAATAACCCATTCTCCTTCGGCTATCGTCCGTTTGCAAAATGGACATTTTACACTAAACTGCGGAATACCGATTTCGTAAGAAGAATACATCGTCATGACTATCTTCATAGATCTCATAGATACCTTCCGGTTTGAGTTTTGCGTCTTATATTAATCTATCAGATAAAATCATATGGTCAATACTTGGCATTGACCGACTATTCTTCAAACGCCACTTTCATAAGGGTACGGTCGCGTTCTTTTATGGCGACAAAAAGTTTTTTAAATGTCTCCACCATTACCGGAACTTCCAAGTAGTCAATAAGAATGGCAATCCAAGCTAAAAATCCCGGAAAAACAGTTCCGGCGCCGGTGAAAGAGTTTACGACAAACGTGTCCGTAATCCAAAAAATATGAAGCCATTGGGAATTCAAAAACACGAGGTACAGTAACGGCTTCCATGTGAATCGTTTTCGCAGGTCGTTTATGTAGATTAAAGAAATGCCAAAAAGAGCCGGTATTTCCGTGTAGTCAACAAGAATGACAAGCCATCGCCAGCTGTCGTGGAAATGAAAAAGCGTCACACCCGAGAGCTTTAAAACTATAACCTCGCCGAAAAGCCATATCAAGTGAATTATCTGTAGGGTGAAAAGTCCGGCGGCCACGCTAACATTTAAAAGGTAATGTTTTTCGTACCAGTTCCAAAATTTTGAAAACATCAAAAAATTATACCATTTTAAACGGCGTTTATCATGCTACAATTATCACATGGTTAGAAAATTTCCTGACGGGTTTTATTTTGGGGCGGCCACTTCCGCTTATCAGGTAGAGGGCGGGATAGAAAACAATGATTGGGCTGAAGAGGCCCGCAAAGGAACTGTGCCTGTTTGTGGTAAAACAGCGGAGCATTATACGAAATTCAAGCAGGATTTCGCTATCGCAAAGATGCTTGGGCATAACGCCCATCGACTGTCAGTTGAGTGGGCGAGAATTGAACCGGTTCAAGGACGTTTTAACCAAAAAGAGATAGAACATTACAGAACCGTCTTGCGGGAACTTAAGTCGCAGGGAATGGAACCGTTTGTTACGCTTTGGCATTTTACTTTGCCGGACTGGCTTTCTAAAAAAGGGGGTGTGTTGTCGCCGTCTTTTCCTTTTGTGTTTTCTAAATATTGCCGACATGTTGTGGAAAAACTTGGCGCCGAAGCCGATTTTTGGATTATAATGAACGAACCGGTCGTCTTTGCTTCCAATGGATACAATCGCGGAGTATGGCCTCCTTTTAAAAAGAACGTCCTGTCTTTTTTGAGGGTTCAAAGTTCTCTGGTGAAGGCCCATAGAGAAGCGTATCGGCAAATCAAAAAAGCCAAAGAGTTTGTTCAAGTCGGTATCGCGAAAAACAACATTGACTTTTGTGGTGGCAATTTCTGGAGCTCCATCTTCGCCGGCTTCTTGCGTTGGTTCTGGAACAAAAGATTTTTAAACTCAATCAGAGGCGAAACCGATTTTATAGGCATAAATTTTTATTTCCATAAGAAATTCGGAGACGACAAACATCATGAAAAATCAGACATGGGTTGGGATATTTATCCCGCGGGGCTTGAAAGCGTTCTCGTAGAAGCCAAATCATACGAGAAGCCCATTTATGTTACGGAAAACGGACTGGCGGACGCCAAGGACTTGCGACGGGGACAGTATATAATAGAACATGTGGCGGCCGTGGAGGAAGCCATAAAAAAGGGGGTGGATGTCAGAGGATATTTTTACTGGTCGCTTTTGGATAACTATGAATGGGCGGAAGGTTTTGGGCCGAGGTTTGGTTTGGTGGAAACGGACTACGAGACGGGCAAGAGGACTGTCAGGAATTCCGCCGAGGTGTATAAACATTTAATCAATTCAGTCAAAAATTCACGTTAAAATTTTTTTCATGGAATTTTGGATAATATTAGTTGTAATCGCGCAGTTTTTTCAGGCAATCGTGGTGCTTCTGGACAAGTATCTGGTAACTTCGCCTGAAATACCTCGTCCCGCCGTCTATGCTTTTTATGTCGGCGCCCTTTCAATATTTCCGATAGTCCTCCTGCCTTCAGGTCTCATTTCACTTCCTTCCTTTGTTACTTTAAAACTGTCCGCCATAGTTGGGTTTACTTTTATTGGGGCGATTTTATTTCTCTACACGGCCCTCAAGTGGGCGGATGCGACGGATGTCGCGCCGTTTTTGGGAGCCATTACGGCCGGAGCGACTTTTTTCTTCAGTTTAAAACTTTTGCAGTCCCCTCTGCCGGAACATTTTGTGGCGGGCATTGTCTTTTTGATTGTCGGAATGCTTTTCGTCGCTCATTTTCGTTTTCATCCTTTGGCTTTTGTTTTCGTTGTATTTTCCGGTCTTCTTTTTGCTCTTTCTTCCATTTACATGAAAATAATGTTTAATCAGATTGATTTTATGAACGCTTTTTTCTGGTCGCGAATGGCGAATTTCGTGGCGGCAATGTGTCTTCTCCTGTGGCCACCTGTTTTTAAGGCCGTTTTTTCTAAAACAAAGAGAGTTTCGCAAAGAACCATTTCTCTGGTTGTGGGAAATAAAATTTTATCTTCCTTGGTTTTCTTGGTAACTCTTTTTGCCATAAAACTTGGTGATGTTTCCATCGTAAATGCTTTGCAAGGTTTGCAGTTTGTCTTCCTGTTTATAATAGTGGGGCTTTTGGGTGAAAGGAGGCCAAGATACGTTAAAGAGGTCTTCAGACCCGGACATATATTGCACAAATGGGTGGCGATTGTTCTTATCACGAGCGGGTTGTTTGTATTGTTTATATAACTGCGGGTTGGACATGGGAGACGGGATATACGGGCACATTCTTTCCCTCTCCGCCTCCGAAATCACGCAGCTATACAATATGGGGAGATGATAATAATTTTCAATTTCCAATTTTCAATTTTCAATCAAACCCCGAAATTTTCAATAAAATATTATCAGAGAATGATAAGCAGTAACTTCTAACGGTATGAAAATTACAAAATTAAAAATTATGCTATAAAGAGATTAGACATTAAAAGTTGGAATGTTAAAATTAGGAACATGAAAAAAGCATTTTTATACCCCATCCTCGTCTGCTCATTATTCACCATCCCGTTTTTTGCAAACGCGCAGATAAACCAGACGCTCAAGTACGGCGACTCAAACGATGAGGTAACTCTGCTTCAGAAAATCCTAAACCTAACAGGCAAGACCGTAGCTCCCGCACCCGAACCCGGCTCTTTAAACAACGAAACCACCTACTACGGCTCTCTTACCACCTCTGCAGTCAAGGCCTTTCAATGTGAAAAGGGAATTGTCTGCGAAGGAGACGAAGAATCAACCGGCTGGGGACAAGTCGGCCCCAAAACCCGATCACTTCTTAACTCTCTCTTTTCTTCTCTTTCTTCCTCCTTCCTAAATCTTAAATCATACATCGTAAATCTGCCGCCGTCTTCCCAGACGGCGGCTATCTCCGGCTCGGGTTCCGGCCTTGTCGCTCACTACACTTTTGATGACGGATCGGGCACAACAGCAGGGGACTCAAGTGGAAGTGGTAATAATGGTACACTTAAAAACGGCCCGACTTGGACAAGTGGGAAAGTGGGGAGTGGGGCGATGAGTTTTGATGGGGTGGATGATACAATAAGAATTTCTTTTTCGGGGGATCAAACGAACTCATTTGTTTTTTGGGCTAAAGCATTTTCGGCTACTGCTGTATTTGGACACTCTAACTCTGCTAGTAACCATGTAGGCTTTAATTCCGGAAGCTTACGCTATCGCGTTAGTGCTGGCTTTGTAGATAAAAGTATAGGAGGAATAGAGTTGGATAGTTGGAACCATTATGTTTTTGTCCGTGATGGTACTACGGTTACGTTCTATATAAACGGAGAGTCAATAGGTTCAGGAGATATTGGCACAACAGGCGACGTACTTGTAAACCAGATTGGTGCACGATCTACCGTTTTTTACTACGCAGGTTTTTTAGATGACGTTCGCATCTACAACCGCGCCCTCACCTCATCAGAAATCCAAGAACTCTACTCTCTCGGAAGTCAGGAAGGAGGCACTACTGAGCCAGACCCTACACCGGATCCTGAACCCGATCCCATTGAGAACGAAAATGACACTACGGCTCCTTCAACTCCTACAGGCCTTTCCGCAACCGCCGTTTCCTCATCTCAAATCAATCTCTCCTGGACGGCAAGTACCGACCCTTCGACAGGCTCAGGGCAGGCGAGCGGTGTCACCGGCTACCGCATCTACAGAAACGGCAGTCAGATCGCAACATCCAACACAACCTCATTTTCAAATTCCGGCCTCTCTGCCGACACATCATATTCATATACCGTATCTGCATACGACGCGACAGGCAATCAATCAACCCAGTCATCCAGTGTGAGCGCCAGGACACAGGCCTCAGAGACCACGACTGCAGGCACTTGCTCATCCATCTCTCAGTTCGGCATCACGTGGACGTTTGACAAGGCGTATTCTTGCGGACAGTTTGTTAATGGTGATTGGTGGGTGGTGGGGCCGGTGGTGGTCACAGGTATCAGCAAACCAAATAACACAGCTGGCCGTGACGGATCCATGGTCAACCCCATGCCTGGCTCCAGTCACGGATACGATTCACGCGTGAATGGTAGTTTTAGTTCCGCTTTAGATGTTTCTACACAGCTTCCGCTTTCGCTTGCGGGAGTATCATCGCTCGTGTCTACAATTAGCGGAGATTTGTCTCGTCCGGTATTGGATGTCGCCGCCGTGCTCACCGTTGTTTCGTCTGCTCCGGCATCAGGAACCTTCCGTCCTCCATATGCCGGCACCAGCAAACCTATGCATTCTGTGAATAGCATCCAGTCACATCTCATTCCATCTCTAGCACCGGTCGCCAACACACCAACCCTCGCTTCAATGGAAACTATATTTGAGAAGCCGTGGATAGATCATCGCACAGAATGGCAAGGGGATTACTTACATCCGGCGCAGAACATGCCTAACTATGGAGGAGAAATGGCTCGACAAGCACATAACGGTGTACTGCGTCTCATGCTCAACGATTCCTTTGATGCGAAGAGAACACTTCTCATCCGTTACATTCAACTCGGCATTGATTTTTACGGGAATGTCGCAAATGGCGCCAATTGGGGCAATGTTGGTGGCACTATCGGTGTTGGAAGGAAGATGCCCATCCTATTTGCCGGAGTGATTCTCAACGATGATGCTATGAAGAATGTAGCCTCCGCATTTGATACGCGCGGAGTTTTCCAAGAGGATGGACAAACCTTCTATCTCACGCAAGCGGAGAGAGATGCGACATATGATCCGATAAATTGCAGCGGTGATCAGAGTTATTGTAACCCAGGATACTATGACGACACACCTCTGGGGACAGCGAGTTGGGGAGAAAGACATTATCGATTGCTGACGACCAGTTATAGATACCTTCCGGGGAAGCTTGCATATCACAGCAGTACCTACCAATCATCGATGGGCGCTGCGCTCGTTGCGCATGTCATGGGTATTGAGAATCTCTGGAACCATGATGCATTCTTCGATTGGATTGATCGTATGAAAGAACTTGGTACGGGTGGAAGTTATAGTTCACCGTTTGCACATAGTATGTGGACCGCCTATCGCAATACCGTCTCACAGCCATCCACTACCCACTCTCCCACATTCACCCCCTCCGGTGGAAATATCTCCTCTCCCACATCAGTCACTCTGACCTCTGCCACCCCAAGCGCCGTTATCTACTACACTACCAACAACTCCACACCTACCCGAAGCTCAAATCGCTACACCGGCGCTATCAACGTTTCTTCAAACACGACCATTAAAGCATTTGCAGTAGCTGACGGTCTGGAAGACAGCACGGTCCGCACAGAAACCTACTCTTTCAAGACATCCATCCCAACTGCTACTCCAGGTGGAGGCAGTTATCTAAACGCCCAGACGGTTTCGCTCTCTACTCCGACCAGTGGGGCTGATATCTACTACACTCTAAACGGCGCCACTCCCACCACTTCTTCAACAAAATACACTTCTCCCATTACCATTTCTTCTTCTGTTACTCTCAAGGCCATAGCGGTCAAATCAGGATTGTCTACGAGCGACATTCTAGATGAAGTATATGTCCTCGGCTCGATATCCTCTAACGAATTCGACTGGACCAACGTCCCACTCACTTCCCAAACCGGTACCTTCACTATCTCTTTCACCATGACTCCATCCGGCACCAACATCGACGCAGTCACCGGCCTCTCGTCAGGACCCGCAGACGGCTACACCGACCTTGCAGCTATCATCCGCTTCAACCCCAACGGTACCATCGACGCCAGGAACGGAGGTATCTACAGCGCTGTCACTTCTCTCCCATACACTTCCAACATCCCATACAATGTGGTAATGACGGTTGACGTTCTCAATAAGAGATACAGTGCCACAGTCGCACCCAACAACGGCACGCCTGTAACCATCGCCAGCAACTACGCCTTCAGGACGGAACAGGGAAGCGCGTCATCACTTGCCAACATCTCTCTCTATGCCGACACAGGTTCGCACACTGTTTCCGGCATCTCTCTAACCAACGGCTCCACACCTACCCCAGACACCACCCAACCCACCCTCTCCAACCTCACCGTTTCAAACATCACGACCTCTGGCGCCACAGTAAACTGGACTACCAACGAACCGGCCGATTCACAGATAGAATACGGACTCACCACTTCCTACGGCTCTTCATCAGCGTTAGATTCAGCGTTGGTTACAAGCCACTCTGTGGCTATCAGTGGCCTATCAGCGTCTACACTCTACAACTACCGCGTCAAATCCCGCGACTCTTCAGGCAACCTCGCCACCTCCCAAAACGGCACCATCACCACAGCCCAAGGTGATGTTACTCCTCCTTCACGCTCGGGCGGTTCGCCTTCCGACTCTCTCTCATCAGGCACCACCTCCGCTACTCTTTCCTTAATCACAAATGAATCCTCCACCTGCCGATACTCCACCACAGCAAACACCAACTACGCATCTATGACCACATTCTCCACCACGGGAAGCACAACTCACTCAACTTCAGTTTCCGGTCTCTCTAACGGCCAAAGCTACACCTACCACATCAAATGCCGAGACACCGCAGGCAACACCAACTCCTCCGACTACCAAATCTCTTTTTCCGTCTCCAACCCTCCCTCAACAAATGGAAGCGACTCCGACAACGACGGCATCCCTGATACAGACGACTACTGTCCCTCCACTCCATCCACTCTCGCATCAGTAGTCAACAAATACGGCTGTCCCAAACCTCTTGCCTCCACCTTTGACATCAAACCCGACTTCCACGCTCTTGACCTACGTTCACTCTCCAACCTTGAACTCGGAGTAGGGAACTACGGTAAAATCAACTGGAGTGAAAGCATCCCTCTTCTCAAAGACGAAACAGAGAACCAAACAACCTACAAAACCCGTCTGTCACTGGACGGCAACATCACCTTTGCTCCAAACAAAGTAACTCTCAACCCTTCCAATCTTCCCGAATTCAACCGAGAAGCTTCCATCACCCTCCACAACATCTCCTTTACCGAGCCCAAAATCCAAAGAGACGGCGTCTCCTGTCCTTCCACCATCTGCTCCAATATCACCTACGACAAAACCGAGAAAACCCTAACCTTCACCGTTACCGGCTTCTCTACCTATGAAGTTACGGAAGGGTATGTTCCACCGCCATCACCACCGTCAGGAGGCGGAGGAGGCGGAAGTTCTTCAGGCGGTGGCGGCTCTTCTTCAGGTGGCGGAAGCTCCGCTCCGTCTTCAAGTAGCGGAGGAGGCGGTTCTTCAGGTGGCGGCGGCACCCTTGACCTCGGCTCCTACACCATTCCTCAAGACATTTCTACACAATCAGAACCTGACGAATTTGAAGGAACAGACGATCCCTCCTCCTGCTCCTCATCCATTACATCCTCTCCCGAACTCTTCCCCTCGCTCTCTTCTGCCTTAACTTCTTCCCAAATCCAATCAATCCTAAACCTCCTTCTTGCATTCCAAGCCGACCAGCAAGTAGTCAACGATGTTCACTGCGCTCTCTTAGGTTACGAAGTA
>JAUYKQ010000017.1 GCA_030699905.1 bacterium | reverse complement strand
TCTCCCGCGAGTGAAGCAGTTCACTCGCTCCGCCCATAAAACTCGCGGACTCATTTTATGGGCGGGAGAGGACTCGAACCTCCACCCCTTGCGGGACTAGCTCCTAAGGCTAGCGTGTCTACCATTCCACCACCCGCCCAACTATTGCATAAAAACGATTTCCTACACATGCTCGTATCCGCCCAGTAGGATTCGAACGCTACTCGTTCAGTACAGGTTTCCCGTTTTTTCACTTTAAGAAAAGTTCAAAAACACGGGAGAACCTCTTCGAATCCTACCCGCAAGCAAAGCAGTTTGCTTGGCTTGCGCGAATACTCGAGGGACTCGTATCCGCCCAGTAGGATTCGAACCTACGACCTTCTCCTTAAGAGGGAGCAGCTCTACCAACTGAGCTATGGGCGGGAATTCGCGGAACATGTAGCATGTAACACGAAGCAATGGAAGAGAGCTTGTCTGAAAACTATTGACCAAGACGAGAATTCGTGTGTCGAGGCGAGCGGGCGGCGAGGAAGACGAGGAATACTTTCAGTATTTTGAGTCTTTCGAGTCGCTTCCCGCAAAGCCCTGGCACACGAGTTCAGAGTCGTCAAGAGTTTTTAGACAAGCTCTGATAAAGAATATAACAGATTTCAGCACAAAATCAATTATGCTATCATAGAGCATGTCCAAAAACTCTATAAAAATAGAAGAATCGTGGCTAAAAGTTCTTCAAGAAGAATTTGAGAGCGAATATTTCAAAAAGCTCGCCGAATTCGTGCGTGGGGCATACCTGACGGCCAAAATTTTCCCTCCGCCGAAACTTGTGTTTAGAGCTTTTGAGATGTGCCCTTTTGATAAAGTGAAAGTGGTTATTTTAGGACAAGACCCATATCATGGGTTAGGCCAGGCGCACGGGCTTTGCTTCTCGGTGCCGGAAAATATTTCCACACCGCCTTCGCTTCAGAATATTTACAAGGAAATTTGCAAGGATGTCGGAGGAGAGATTCCTAAACACGGTAATTTGGAAAATTGGGCCAAACAGGGGGTGTTGCTTTTGAATTCCACTTTGACCGTTGAAGCGGGTAAAGCCGGCTCGCATCAAGGAAAGGGTTGGGAAGAGTTTACGGACAGTGTCATAAAAAAAATTTCGGACGAGAAAGAGAATGTCGTTTTCATTCTTTGGGGCAACTATGCGCGTAAGAAAAGAGAATTGATTGACAGTTCCAAACATTTGATTTTAGAGGCAGCGCATCCTTCGCCTTTTTCCGCTTATAACGGCTTTTTCGGCTGTAAGCATTTCAGTAAAGCCAACGAGTATTTGAAGACGAACGGAAAAGCGGAGGTTGTGTGGGTATAGAAAAAGAGCGCAAACTTTGTTAATATACTCAAACGGCCACGTGGTGAAGTGGTAACACTGGAGTCTGCAAAACTCCCATGCGCGAGTTCGATTCTCGCCGTGGCCTCCGAGGACACGAGAAATGTGCCTGCGCACATTTCGGGCGAGAATCGAAGAGGTTCTCCCATGTTTTTGAGCAATTCTTATTGCGAAAAAACGGGAAACCTGTACTGGTCCTGTAAGGACCGATAAGTGTACTCGCGGTCTCGCCGTGGCCTCCGAGGACACGAGAAATGTGCCTGCGCACATTTCGGGCGAGAATCGAAGAGGTTCTCCCATGTTTTTGAGCAATTCTTATTGCGAAAAAACGGGAAACCTGCACTGGTCGTGTAACGACCGATAAGTGTACTCGCGGTCTCGCCGTGGCCTCCGAGGACACGAGAAATGTGCCTGCGCACATTTCGGGCGAGAATCGCCAATTCTTTCATGCCGAGTCGGCGAGAGCTGTGGCGCAGGCACTGTCGGTCTTGACGGGGTATTTGCCCGGGTGACGGAACTGGTATACGTAGTCGACTTAAAATCGGCGGCCGAAAGGCATGTGGGTTCGACCCCCACCCCGGGCACAAAAACTCAACCGCTTTTTCAAAGCGGAAAATGGGACGCGCTACGCGCGTCCCATTTATCCCGACAACTCGTCTATCCTTTGCCTGTTTCTCTCGCCTTTGTCTATTTCAAAATCAAGAAATGGGATTTTTCTAAGCCGAACATGTGATTTTAGGAAGTCGCGTAAGTCACTTCTTTTTCTTTTTGTAAAATCAAGAGAGGCATTTTCGTATTCCGTGGGCAGTACGGTTATAAAAATGGTGGCCTTCGTCCCCCTGTCTTTGAGCTTTACATCGGTTACGGTGATTAAAGCGTACCTGTTTGCTTCCCGAGACAGAAAGTCCGCGGCAGAATCGCGGATTATTCTTTTTGTTTTATCTTCCGTGTGAGACATGGTCGTTTTTATTTTTCCACTACTATATAGGGTATTATTTTGTCCCCCGGCATTATCTCTATTTTTGACTCAACCAAAATACCGAATTCGTTGCCTTCCGAAACTTCTTTCGTTTTATTCTTTTGCTGTTGCAATTCTTTAATCACTCCCTTTCCCAGTTCAAAATCTCGGCGCGAAATTTTGACGTTTGCTCCCACCGTTAAAACTCCTTGGGTGACTTTTCCACCCAGAATCTGTCTGTCCTTTTCCTTGCCGAATTGTTTCAGCACTTTGGCTTCTCCTTGCGCTTCTTCGGTGGAAATTTTCGGTGTACGTTCTTTAACAATCT
Organism: bacterium; assembly: GCA_030699905.1. Classification (NCBI taxonomy): domain Bacteria; species bacterium. The sequence goes on along the minus strand of JAUYKQ010000017.1, from coordinate 11,658 downwards.
CGCCAAGCCATTCGGTTAATTTATATATTATATCCGAAGTGTGCGTCTTTATGCCAAGTCGTTCTATCAGAGCTTCGGCTCTTTTGTCTATTTTTACGTTAAAACCCACAACTGTCGTTTCGGCGCTTCCGGCGCCGCTTTTTATATCTCCCTCGTTTATGTCGCCAACTCCTTTTGATACTATTTGGAAAGTTACTCGCTCACTTTTTATTTTTTCAAGTTCATGTTCCATCGCTTCCACGGAACTCCACACGTCGGCTTTTATGATAAGAGGGATTATTGCGCGTGTTTCTTCAATGACCTTTTCCGATGCTCCCGATTTGTCCGTAGCCGATTTCATCTCTTCGTTTATTTTTTCGACTTCTTCTCGCCTCGCTTCCGCCTCTTTTTTCGTATCGTACGCTTTGAAAAGTTCGCCCGCCGGTGGTATTTCACTCCACCCGATGATACGGACAGGACTGGAAAAAGACGCTTTTTTTATACTTTTACCTTGAAAGTCCTCAAGCATTCTGACCGAGGATAAACAGTTGCCCGCAAGGACCGCCTGTCCTGTTTCCAAACTGCCGTCTTGTATGATAAGGGTGGCTGTGATGCCTTTTCGGCGGTCCAAGTGCGATTCCACTACGACACCCTCCGCCGGTTTTTGGGGATTGGCTTTTAAGTCCATAATGTCCGCCATTAAGGAAATCACTTCCAAAAGGTCGGAAACTCCTTCGCCGGTTTTTGACGAGAGCGCCACGTTGGGGATTTCTCCGCCCCACCCTTCCAGATAAACTTCGTTTTCCAAAAGGTTTTTCTTCACTCTTTCCACGTCGGCGTCCGGTTTGTCTATTTTGGTTATGGCGACAACGTACTGAAGGTCGTTTTCTTTTATGAACTTCAGCGCTTCAAGAGTTTGCGGTTTTACGCTTTCTTCCGCGGACACCACCAGAACGGCAACATCGGCAACTTTGGCTCCGCGTGAGCGTATTTTTCCAAAGGCCTCATGGCCCGGAGTGTCCAAAAAAGTAATCTTTCGCTCTTTTCCTTCTTTGTCTGTGTGAAGAGCTTCGTACGCGCCTACGTGTTGAGTTATGCCTCCGGCCTCTTTTGCCGTTGAGTTTGCTTTTCGGATATAGTCAAGCAGTGTTGACTTGCCATGGTCAATGTGACCCATTATTACCACTATGGGTGGCCGTGGAGTCAAAGCGATGGATTGTGATGAATTTTCTTTCATAAAATATCTGAAACTTTTATAAAGCACGCAACATGGAACAAATCAAAGTGGAAAGAAAAAAGTCGCAATGTAAAATCTAACCGCAACTTTTAACTTTGCACCTTAACTCACATGTCCCATGTTACACGCTTCGTGGCAGTTGTGCTTTGGCCTTTATCACGGCTTCTTTCTCTTCTTTGGAGAGTTCGTATTCGGATTTAAACTTGGCGATTGGTTTGGAAAAAACGCTCACCCTGTCGCGAGAATACATGCTTGAAATCACAACTCCGTCTCCATGTTCGTTTAAAAATGCTGTGGCAAAGCTCTGATTTCCGCCTTCCCCCGTGCCGCGAAATGCGTTGAAACGCACCGTTCCGACACCTTGGGCGGAATTACGCAAGCGCGTTTCCACGGATAACAGGTATTTTTCCATTTCGTCTTCAAACTCGCGCGACTCTTTGAGACCGGCATTGACTTCATGTATGAGTTCCTCCAGAGACGAAGCGCTTCTCCCCTTTAAGAATTTGTGTAACTTAAATTCCATCCTGATAAGCCAGATAATCACAATAGCCATAAGGACGAGAGGGGCATATATTATTAAGTTCGGGTCAATGGACATTATCTTTAGCATACAACGAATAGAGGCAGGAAGCAAGAATTATGGACGAGAGGTGGGGAAAATGCGATTATGGATTTACGATTTATGATTTAGGATTTAAGAATTATGAATGAGAAGGCCCCGTTCGCGCTTCGCGCGAACGGGGCCTTAAGTTTTTTTCTACTTGAGTAGACTTCTACTTGAGCAGAAACGCCGTCGGCAGTTCCGGAATTTCCATTTCCTTCACCACCACCCTTAACATCCTCCTGCTTTCGTCTTCCTCCGAGAGAAAAAGCAGATAGGTGTTTGTTCCGTCCTGGGCGAGGCGAATTTTCTTTCCGCCGAGGGCGGACGGAAAAGCGGACTCGCCAATCCAAACGTCTTTCACCTCTCCGCCAAAATCCCGGGGAGGAGTGTAGCGATGGTTAAAACCACTTTCTCCTAACTTCTTTGCCGTTTGGCTTACTATGGCTCCCAGTAGAAACTGAAAAGAGGCAAACAGCGCAAATGCGGCAATAATGTGCACTTTGGATAGCCCTGTCCTGACCGCAATGAAGACCTTATGCAACGTCACTGCTGTCCCTGCAGTCAAAAACAATACGAAAATTACGACTAATACAACGTGAAAAGTATCGTGGATATTCATTGTCATTCCTTTGGTTGAATTTATCTACCTTTGTGATAACATAAAGAATAATCTATGTCAATAAAAAATCTTAAACTCATGGCGCGCGGTTCAAAGCGAAAAGCGCGCATATATTTGGACTACGCCTCTTCCACTCCGATTGCGCCGGAGGTTTTAAAAGTAATTCAAAAAGCGGAAAAAGAAGTTTTTGGCAATCCAAGCTCTATTCACAAAGAGGGCGTAGAGGCCAAAAAACTTTTGGAGGAATCGCGCGTTAAAATCGCGCGCTCTCTGGAATGTCGGGCAGAAGAGCTTGTTTTCACTTCGGGCGGAACCGAGTCAAACAACATGGCGATCTTCGGTGCTTTCACGGATGGCGCTCATGTGATAACGACTACCATTGAACATTCGTCCGTTTTGGAGCCGATTCGCGAACTTGAAAAAAGAGGCGCGACGGTTACATATTTAAAACCAAACTCGGAAGGTCTTATAAATCCGGAGGATGTGGGAAAGGTGTTGCGTCCTGAAACGGCGCTTGTTTCCATACAGTACGCAAATAGTGAAATAGGAGTGGTTCAGCCGATTTTGAAAATCGGAAAATTGCTTTCGGACTTTCAAAACCAAAGAGAGCTCCAAAATCCAAAACAAAAACCAAAAACAGGACGGCAAACAAATTTCAAGCTCAAAGTCGCAAAACCTGTCTTTCATGTTGACGCGAGCCAAGCGCCGATGTATCTGAATTGTTCGCCCAGTCATCTCGGCGCCGACCTTGTAACCTTTGACGCCCATAAAATGCACGGGCCAAAGGGCATTGGACTTCTCTACAAAAGACGAAATGTCAATTTGAGTCCCCTTATCTTCGGTGGCGGTCAAGAAAATGAACTGCGTTCAGGCACGGAAAACGCCCCCTCCGCGATGGGTTTTGCAAAGGCCTTTGAGCTCGCGTTCGCCTTGCGAGAAAAAGAATCCAAACGGCTTAAAAAACTTGCGGATTATTTCTATTCGCTTATTCGTACGAATAAGCGAATAGACGCGGACAGTGGAATGGCAAAGAGAGTGGTTATAAACGGCTCGCTTGAAAAGCGACTGCCTTGCAACATAAACATATCAATAGAAGGCATAAACGCGGAATTTTTTGTTCTCCAGCTTGACGCTGTAGGCATCGCTTGTTCCACAAAAAGTTCCTGCGAAGAAGGGAAGGAGGAGTCGTATGTGGTAAAGTCCTTGGGCGGTCCGAAGTGGCGGGCAAAGTGCGCTTTACGTTTTTCACTTGGCCGTTATACGCAAAAATCGGATATTGACTATTTGATGAAAATTTTGGAAAATTGTGTAAGAAAAGCAATTTACAAAAAGGAAAATTATGAAAACATGGTTGAGTGAAGAAGAGGAGCAAGACGAGTGTGAACAATTATTGCAAAGCGCGAAAAGGTTCAGGGAATTGGGGGTTGTAATTGCGATTTTAACCTCTCTTCTCTGCTTCGCGGGATTTTGGATTATAGCGGAGGGCCATTTTTTGAAAGCCGCCGCGGTTCTTTTCTTTTCCGCGGTTTCCGGTTTGGCAAGCGTTTTTTGTTTTGCTTGCTACATCGGCCGTAAAAGTTCAGCCGGCGCCATGAGAGAGGGCAGGGAATTCCCACGGTTCCAAATCCCTATCGGGCGAGGATAACTGAAGTTCTTTCAAAACAAAGCGGCTCGCCATAGGCGAACCGTTTTTTTGTTGCGTATTTTTCTCGGTATGCAAAAATATGTTTTTCCCATTTCCCACTTTCTACTTTCTACTTTCTACTTTATAATATAGCGATGGAACACCTGACTAAACAACAACTTGTTCTTGTGGCCATGCTTATCGCTTTTGTTACCTCAATATCTACCGGTATTGTGACGGTTTCTCTAATGGAAAACTCAACGCAACCCATAACACAAACAGTCAACCGCGTAGTGGAAAGAACAATAGAAAAAGTAGTGCAGGCGCCGGCGGATGGTCAAAAGGCCTCTGCCGCGACCATCATAAGAGAAAAAGAAACGGTGATAGTAAAGGCCGATGATATGGTGGTGGAAGCTGTTGAAAAAAATAAAAAATCGCTTGTTAAAATACTGAAAAAAGAATCCGAAGATAAAGCGACTTTCGTGGCGAATGGATTTGTTTTGTCCGATGACGGCAGGATTATTGTCCCCTTTGTTTTATCTGAAGATGAAGTGGAAGATTCAAAAACGGAGGAAACGAAATCGTCTTACTTGGTTATTTTACCAGACGGTTCTTCTTTTGATTTACGGCCTGTGTCGGTTGACAAAGACAACGGATGGACTTTTTTTCACATTGTTTTTTCTGAAGATAACAAGCCGACTTTAAGCGCCGTAAGCATTGCCGATGAAAACGGCATAAAGCTCGGTCAGACGGTTGTCACTATCGGCGGAGACGAGTCGCTGTCGGTGGAGACGGGTATTGTAAAGATTCTGCCCATTAAAGAATTTGTTTCAAAGAACGAAAAAGACGAAGAAGTCAAAACCTCGGTTCTCACGGAAGTCGTAACGGGAATTGGCGAGGATTTACCTATTGGAGCTCCTCTTGTCACTCTTACCGGGGACGTAGTGGCTTTAAAAGTGGGAAAAATTTTCAAGCCGATACACAAAAACCTCTTAGAACCTCAAATAATAGAATAGTTTTAAACGGACGAAAAAAGCGACCCTTTTCTTTTGTAGATGAAAAAATGTCCCAACATCGCGACGCGATGTTGGGACATTTGAGAATTTTCAGCCCCTCGGTTGCCAATCACAATGGGCGACCGTGATACGGGCATCTTGCCCGTTGGACGACAGTTGCAACCGGAGTTGCGGTTCCCTGTTGCCCTTCATCTTTCCACTGAGGACGAAAGCAACACTCCCGTCCAGGTTCCTGTATCCGGAGGCCTTGTTCCACGTGGAAACCAGAAGTTCCTTAACAAAAGGACTGAAAGAGAAAACGTTCGCCGGCGGAGGCGTCGCCTTTTTACGAAACACGACGACGATGACCTTGTTCCTCTCTTTTTCCTTGAGGTACACCGCCTCCGGCTCTAAGTCCAAGGTAGGCAGGGACTCTTCAAGTTCAGACACCGACACCTGCAGTAGATCCTTGAAACTTGGGGTTACACGCTCTTTGGGTCTTTTCGCTCTTTTATCCTCGGCTTCAAAGGCGAACCCCTCAGGAAACTTCATTTCCTTGGGGAACCACATCTGCAGGACGACCCTGTTGATACCGGTCATGCTGATACCGGCAGGGACGTTGTTTGTGGCGACATGCCGCCTGTCTTTACCGACTTGGTTTTGAGACAGGGCTCTTTCCAGATCCATGAATTCTGCTCTCATCCATATCCTTTTTTTCGGGGTTTTGTTTTTTTGTTTTGCCGTTTTTGTCGTTGGTTCTAACTGCCTTAATCTAATCACGACTCGCGTATTAAGTCAAGGTTACGATTGACTTTTAACACGGTTTGTGTTAATAAATAGAAGCTATACACAAACATTTCATTCCAATTGCCTAAAATGCTATAATAGAAATACACGCAAGATGTAGCACGAAACTTGTAGCACATTGCTTGGGACCGTTGCCGAATATCCATTTTGGCTGATTTCCCCAAAATTCGGCTACGGCTTGGTTCAAATTTATGGCCAATACTTACAGCATTAAGCCATAAATTTGAACCTTCGCCTCGCACGAATTTTGAAAAAATCACCTCAAAAGCCTATTCGGCAACGGTCCCTGCTCTTTTACTTGATAAACTTTATGAACTTTTAACTTTTAACTTTAAACTGATCTCATGCCCCCATTTCATCACTTTACAACAAAAGCCAAAGAAGCCATAAGAAGAGCTCATGAGCTCGCTATTGAGCGCGGTCAAAATCACGTCAATCCTCTGCACCTTTTAGCGGCGCTTTTGCTTCAGGAAGAAAGCATGGTTATTTCAATTTTGGACAGAATGGAAATTGACACCGTTCTTTTGACGGATTCTTTGCTTGAAGCTATTGAAGGACCCGAAAGCGGTTCGGTTCTTTCTCCTTCGTACCAAATCTACCTCACGCCGGAACTCGCCCAAACGCTTGAAAATTCAAGCAAAGTGGCCGCTTCCATAAAAGACGAATTTGTTTCAACCGAACATCTTTTTATCGCCATGCTTGATATTCCCGGTCAAGCTCGAGAGATTTTAAGCAGGTTCAAAATAGAAAAGGACTCCGTTCTGCGCGTACTTGATGACTTGAAGAAAAGCAACATAACGGATGTCAATCAGCCAAAGAAATACAAGGCAATAGCCAAGTATACGCGGAACTTGACTTTGCTTGCTCGTGAAAACAAACTTGACCCTGTTATAGGCCGAGATAACGAAATTTCTCGCGTTATTCAAATATTGTCGCGTCGCACAAAAAACAACCCGATTCTTATAGGGGAGGCGGGAGTGGGCAAGACCGCCATAGTGGAAGGTTTGGCCATTCGTATGTCGCAAGGCGACGTACCCGAATCGCTTAAAGACAAAGAACTGGTTTCTCTTGACCTTGGGCTTTTGATTGCCGGCACAAAATATCGTGGCGAATTTGAGGAGCGTCTTAAGACAATAATGAAAGAAGTTGAGCGTTCAGGAGGTAAAATAGTTTTGTTTATAGATGAAATTCATACCATAGTCGGCGCGGGGGCGGCGGAGGGTTCAATGGATGCTTCCAATATGTTGAAGCCGGCTCTGTCGCGGGGCGAGCTTAGAGCTATCGGCGCGACTACTCTGAAAGAGTATCAGAAGCATATTGAAAAAGACCCCGCTCTTACGAGACGTTTTCAGACGGTTTTTGTAAGCGAGCCGTCTTTGGAAGATGCCACTGCCATTTTGCGCGGTCTTAAAGAGAGGTACGAGCTTTATCACGGAGTCCGCATAACGGACGATGCCATAGTGTCGGCCGTCAATCTGTCCGCGCGTTACATTGCAGACCGATATCTGCCGGACAAGGCCGTTGACCTTATAGACGAAGCGGCATCGGCTCTTAAAATTTCTCTTGAAAACATGCCACCTGAACTTGAAGACACGCGGAGAAAAGTCATGCGGTTGGAAATAGAAAAAGAAGCCCTTAAAAAAGAGGGTGACAACAAAAAAACCAAGACGCGACTGAAAGAAATTGAAAAAGAAATAGCCGATTTTAAAGAAAAGACGTCTGAACTTGAATTGAAGTGGAAAAACGAGAAAGAGATTTTGACGGGAATTAAACAGCTCAAAAAAGAGCACGATGATTTACGTTTGGAGGCGGAGGCGGCCGAAGCCAGAGTGGACTTGGCAAAAGCGGCCGAGATACGGTACGGGAAATTGCCGCATGTGGAAAAAGAACTGGAGGCCAGAAATAAACGTCTGAAGAAACTCCAAGCTTCTCGGCGTATTTTGAGAGAAGAGATAATAGAAAATGACATCGCCGATGTTGTTTCGCGATGGACGGGAATTCCCGTTACCAAAATGCTTGAAGCCGAAGCGGAGAAACTTTCTCGCATGGAAGACGAACTCAAAAAGAAAATTATCGGCCAAGCAGAGGCCGTTTCCAAAATATCGGAAACCATACGTCGCTCCCGCGCCGGCATTTCCGACCCTAACCGCCCCATCGGCTCTTTCATTTTTTTGGGGCCGACAGGGGTGGGCAAGACGGAACTTACGAAAACATTGGCTGAATTTATGTTTAATGACGATAGAGCGCTTTTGAGGGTTGACATGTCGGAGTTTATGGAAAAACATTCCGTCTCTAAACTTATCGGCGCGCCTCCGGGCTATGTTGGCCACGAAGAGGGAGGGACTTTGACGGAAATGGTTCGTCATAGACCGTATGCCGTTGTGCTTTTTGATGAGATAGAAAAAGCGCATCCGGAAGTATTCAATATATTGCTTCAGATGCTTGATAATGGAAAATTGACAGATGCCAAGGGCCGGAGCGTGAATTTCAGAAATACCATCATAATTCTCACTTCAAATATAGGGGCGCAATATATAGACAAGATGCAAAGAATCGGTTTTGCCGCCGAAGGGCAAGAAGGCAACTACGAAGATATGAAAATAAAAGTGATGGACGCTCTCAAAGACCACTTCCGTCCGGAGTTTCTAAATCGGTTAGACGACATCGTCGTGTTTGACGTGCTTTCTCGCGAGGCCGTCAAGAGTATCGTTCTCATTCAAATCGGAGTTGTCAGAGAACGGCTTATTCAGAAAGAAATTGAGCTTAACGTAACGCCCGTGGCTTTGGATTATTTAGCTAAAGAGGGCTACAACCCGCAATACGGCGCAAGGCCTCTTAAGCGCCTGATTCAAAACAAAATATTAAATCCGGTCGCTAATCTCATCATAAGCAGAGGGTTAAACAAAGGCGGTTCAGTTACCGTTGACTTTAAAGACAATGCCCTGACTTTTGAAGTTAATAAAAAAGGGAAGGGGAAGAACGCTGTCATTATGATGTCGAGGGAGATGGAGGTGAGTAAGTGAAAAGTGGAAAGTGGAAAGTTAAAAGTGGACTAAGAAACCCTCGGCTCGCTTCGCGAGCCGAGGGTTTGTCAAAGCGATTACATAATGTGTACAACTTCTTTTGACCTGTCTGGTACAATTAAGTCATGGCAACGATTTCTATAAAAAGGCTTGCGGAAATCAGAATGCTTTACTATGACAGAAAGTTGTCAATGAGTGACATTGCAAAGCATTACAACGTGTCACTTGATAAAGTTGTGTATTTCATGCGACGCAACAATTTAACCCGCCGTAGCCATTCTTTGAATAATTCAATTAGATTTGAGCGGAAACCTTTAAGCTTTAAATTGAAGAATAAATTAACGAAATATCAGCTGGAATTAAAGAATTTCGGCATAGCTTTGTATTGGGGAGAAGGATATAAAGCAGAAGGAGGTTCAGGTATTGATTTTGCGAACAGTGACGTTAAGATGATTGTTGTTTTTCTGAATTTCTTGAGAGTGATTTGCGGAGTTGATGAAAAACGCTTGCGTGTGCTATTGTATTGCTACTCCAACCAAGATATAGAGAAACTTTTAGGATTTTGGAGCAAGCGCACCAAGATTCCTCTAAGTCAGTTCTCTAAGCCGTATGTGAGATATGACTTTCGAAAGGAGAAAATCAATAAGATGCCTTTTGGATTGATTCATATACGCTACCAGGACAAAAAGTTAAGAGCTCTGATATTAGAGTGGATTGAGGAGTATAAAAATAAATTTGCGCAGATAGTCCCGTAGGGCGCGGGGGAGGTCTGTAAAACCTTTGGCTACTGCCCCGGTGAGTTCGACTCTCACTCTGCGCACCATGTAGGAAATTGCAAGTGGCTTTGGTTCGCCTCGCAACGCTTCCCGACTGATTTGTATTCAATTGGGGGGGACAAATTGACTACTGAACATTTTGGGGAGGAAATTTTTTAATCATAAGTCGAAATTTATCATTAACTTTACTACAAATAAACATATGAACCAGAAAGGTTTTGCCAATATAATTTTGATAGTAGTAGTCGTGGTGCTTGTGGGTGTGGTTGGATATTTCGCATTAAGTAAAAAGTCATCAGTACCGAATACAACGCCGGTAGTCGAGCAAACGTATCGAAGTGCAAAATTTGGGTTAGAGCTTAAATATCCTGGCGATACTTTTGTTGTGCAAGGAGATGACCAATATTCTAAAACGCTTGAACTTATGGATAAAAGATATGCCGGTAAAGATGTAGAGCTTGCAACTGTGCCTAACCATTTTTCGGTTGACCTTGCCAAAGACAACAGCGTTGACTCTCTCATTGAGGGAGAGCGGACATTCCTTTCCAAACCCGAAAACCGAATAATTATTTTACGTACCGAGGAAATAAAAACGGAGTACGAGCTGTGAAAGTCGTAACCGGAGATAAAACTACAAATGCTGAAACGGGATTTTTCATAGTAGCGCAACTGCCACGGACTGTGTCTGTCCCTTTTCCACCGTCTGTAACGGTACAGCCGGGCGAGCCAAATTTCCACACATATAATTTAGTATCGTTCAGTGGAAAAGCTGAGACGTCCGGAGTTATTGATAAAATCATTGCAAGTATAAAATTCATAAGGTAGTTTTTGTATTGTCGCCAAAAAAAACCTTGGTAGTAAAAATGATTCAGGCCAATTCACAGTATCCAAAGCAAAAAAGAGCCACTCGTCGCGGCTCTTTTTTAATCACATGACATAAACTGGATTTAGTGTTTACTAACGACTTTGAATTACGAAACTCCAAATCCGCGTCTTTCTTTTCAATTTCGGCTACGTCTTTGCAAAAATTACTCAACAGATACGCTGTATATGCCTCATAATTTTTGCTTCGCCTCGCTCGAAATTGAAAAGAAATCCATCGGAAGCGAGTTTCGTAACTCAAAGTTAACGACTATCTTGACCGGTGTTCACAAAGCGAATGCACTGACCCTGATTGCTGAAACCGAAGTTTTCCCATCCGCCATTCTTGCACTCCTCCTTGCTTGCAGGGTCACTGACCTCTCCATTGTGCCAATGAGCGGCATAGCTATCGTTTCCGAGGGTTGGAAATTCATCTAACCCATAGTTGTAGCTATTGAGGAAGAGCTCGCGAATAAAATTCTCGCCTCCGGGTCCGCGGGCAACTTCGACGCCATTGATGTAGTAGACGTACTCTTCCGTACTGGTGGATAACTCGATGCCAAGCGTTGCCCACTCACCATACGCCACATCGGTCGCAAGGTCTGTCCAGCCGTTCACTGAATCCCAGACGCGCCATCCTTCGTGGTCTCCCTGCGCCGAGGCGCCCGAGGTGCTTGGCTCAAGGTTTACATATTCCACAATGGCGAATAAATTATCTCGCGCGCCTGCTCCGTCGTCACCGACGACCCAAAAGCCGGCTCGCGTGGCGTTGTCCTGCCAGTCAGGATTAACATAGAGGTCAACTTCAACCGCGGTGCCGAAATTTTGGGCCCCTACGGTTTTGATGCCTTCGGTGCGTTCAAACGTGCCGCTCGCCGTCTCACTGCTGTCAACACCGATTTGAGCAACGTCGTCTCTCCCAAACGCAGTGACAGAAGTCACTCCATCGGTCGGAAACTCGCGGTCAGCTTCCCAGTTCGTATCCAACTCGATTTGAGTGAACGCGTCAGGGCTTATAAAATGTCCGCTCGCCAGCACAGTACCGGCCACAAAGACAAATGCAAACCCCACGATAACGCTTATCCTCTTAATATACTTCGTATTCATAGATATTTTAATATTAGCTAATGATG
>JAUYKQ010000016.1 GCA_030699905.1 bacterium | reverse complement strand
GTTGACTTTGCCGGATACATGAATGATGTCTTTATCCTCAAAAGCGCGCACGACTTCGGCTATGGCATCCACTTCTCTGATATGGGTTAAAAACTTGTTGCCGAGACCTTGTCCTTCCGAGGCGCCTTTCACAAGTCCCGCTATGTCCACGAATTCCACCGCCGCCGGCACGGTTTTTGCAGAATTGCTGAAATGACTAAGGAGAGTTAGTCGTTTATCCGGCACGGCCACCACCCCCACCGAAGGGTCTATGGTACAAAAAGGATAATTTTCCGCCGGAACGCTTTTTTTTGTAAGCGCGTTAAACAAAGTGGATTTACCCACGTTTGGCAGTCCGACTATTCCGATGCTTAAACTCATAACCCTTAACTTATCATTAAATTACTGAATTACAAAACAAAAAGAGGAGGGTTTTCCTCCTCTACGAGCAAGGGATTCCCCCCTCGCTAAACGCTCAATTCTTCCGGCAACCACAAGTGGGCCACCATTTTCGGTAAGTCCGCTTCTGAACACTCCATGTTCATCCTGCATAGGGCAAGTTCCAAAACGTCCTCCACCGTGTATCCCATAAACCCGGCGCAGATGTCAAAGTCCTGAAAATCCATTTCACCGTTCATAATCTTGCGGAAAACGTCTCTGGTACCCGGGGTCATACTTTGCGTCAAAGTCCCCTCCTCTTTTTCTTGAAACCAGTCGTTGGTAATTTGAGCAAACACCCTGAAAACCTCTCTTTTGTGGTTAACCAGCCACTGCATCGCTTCGCCTTTTTCCATAATCTTCCTTCTGTTTTACTATTTTGCCGAATTTTGTACGAAAAAACACGACCCTCGCCGTATGAATACCTGGTATTGATACAACTTAAAAAAGTGGAGTCGTGCCTTATTTCCCAAACTTTACTGTACCATTTCTACAAAAAACCGCAACGCATATTTTACCTTGCTTTGTTTATATTGACATATAAGAGGTTGCTTGCGTAAATCATTTACTCTCCTCTTCTTCCCAATTTCTCCATCCTCGCCCTCCATTTATTTTTTTTCTTTTCTGACATGGTCTCCATGCGTCCTATCTTTAAAAGCTTTACGGGAGAAAAACCGGAAAACTTCAAAATGCCTCGCCGAATTTCGTTTGTAGTATCGCCCAAAAGTATACGAGCGATAAACGGAGGCGTGTTTGAAGACACTATCACTCTGGCGCTTCTGCCTTTTAAAAGTTTTCTCCAACCTAAACCGTTTTTCTTAAAACTAAAGGCAAAGCCGGGCAACCACATTCTGTCAAAAAGACCCTTGAGAAGCGCCGGCATTGTGGACCACCACGTTGGATATAAAACTACCAGATGGCTACACCAATGAATTTTTTCCTGAACTTTTAAAAGGTCCGGCTCAAGCGTTTGAATTTCCTTGTAGCCCTTGTGCAAAATAGGGTCAAATTGAAGTTCCCCGATGTTTATCCTCTTTACTTCATGTCCTGCTTGGCTTGCGGATTTTTCGTATGAGTCGGCAAAAGAACCGAGGAGGGATTCCTTGTCCGGATGTCCAAGTATTATTAAGACCTTTTGTCGTACCATATTGAACAGTTTTGATTGAAAAAACTCTAATCGCGCGCAAAAAACATCAAAGACGCTATTTTAACATGGCTTTTAGCTCCGCCTCGTGTGTCTTCATCACTTCTATGGAGGCGGTGTACTGATCTTTTCCCTCTTTTACCTTGGCTTGCACTTCGTCGGCAATTTGTTTAAAAAGAGCCGGATTTTTGTCTATCATGGCCATCACTTTTTCCTGCTCGGCATCCGGAATGTTTTTGAGCTTGGCCTTTACCATTTTTTTCATTAAAAAATTAAACATGTTTATATACTACCATAGAAAATATTATGTAAAAAAAGTTTTCCCCAGCAGTTGACAGTTTGAAAATTTATGATAAAGTTAAAACAGAAAGGAAAACAGGAAAATAATGAAACTTAGAAAAACTATTCCGGTTGTTTTCAATCCCCTCACCATCACCGATGACTCCGTGCCGGTGAGAATAATTTTAGACGCTAAACAAGCCGTCCGAGACGCTTTTCCCGGGGCCGAGCTTGTGGGATTCACTGTGGTCATTTCAGCCACAGCTAAAAGCGACAGCTACGCACGGATCTGCAGTGCCCTGCGCGAGCACGGCCTTGAGCCGATATTGAACTGAAGCGGTTGTGCAAACCACAGAACCACTCCAAAACCGGCAACGACTCGTTCGTTTGCCGGTTTTTTTGTAACTATACACGTCCTCGCGCTAACACACCCTAAACCTTTTCCAGAAATTCAGTTACATTCTCACGGGACTTGAGCGGTATTGATACATGAAAAGATGTTCCACTGTTTTGTTCAGAAGTAAACGAAATAGTGCCATGATGTGCCGTGACATATTGATGACACATGTAAAGACCGATACCGCTCCCGTGTCCCAATTTGTTACGGGCATTGCTCGCGCGGTAGAACTCCGAAAATATCTTTTCTTGTTCAACCTTCGGAATGCCTATACCTGTATCGGAAACATCAATGTACATATTTACATGGTCGTTTGTCACGCGAAACACTATACTTTTTTCTTTGAGCATCGTGTATTGCAGTGAGTTCTCAAGTAGATTTTCAATCACAATACGAAGGCGAAGTATGTCCACTTCCACATTTCGGTCACGGTCAAGCTTAATGTCGGAGGTGAGCTTAATCCCCTTCTCGTCGGCGCCGTAGCGGTACTTTTCCGCGATTTCCCGCGCCATCTGCTCTACTTTTCCGAGAGTTGTCCATTCAAGAACTATGGAAAGTTTGCCGATATCACGCAAACTGACGTCCAAAAGATTTACCGTGTGCATGACGGTTGTTTGAATGGAACTGATGACGCCGTTTAGCATGGTGAAGTCCTCGGGAGATATCGCCTGTCGGTACTTGTCTGTTATGAGTTTTATAGCCCAACCGGTTGACGTGAGACCGGTGCGCATCTCATGCGTAATAAGAGCGATGGCCTCTTCTCGCAAGGCGCTGTTTTCCTTAAGAACGACAGCGTTTTTTCTCTCAAGTATTGCCGCGGTTATCAATATACCGACAAGCACGCCTGCCGAGATGATGAACGTAGAGCGTTCATTCTCAAGATAAGGCATCCAATATGATAGGACGAGGTAGCCAAGAGCGGCACCCAAAACGCCTCCGAGCGTATACGTGAGAATTCTCTCTACTACGTTCAGTATCATATTCCTACGGTAGCGGTGTTCCATACGACAAAGGGACACTTTGTCGTTTTCGCGCAAATACGAGGGAACCTATGATAAGGACCGGCGCGAGAAACTGGAAAAAAGCGCTCGTGATAAAAGCTCCACTGAGCATACTGGCATTCGCTACAACACAACAACTGACGACTCCCGCGCCTCCGCCAAGGGCCTTCATTCTCTGCGGAGGACCGACTCTCATTCCGAAAATAATTATGGCTCCACCGACAACAAGACCGTTTACGATAATGTCATACCATAGTACGAATGGCATGAGGAGCATTTTCCGTTCCGGCGTCAGCAGGAACCATGTAAAAATTGCCAGAGACACGATAAGCGTCAAAAGAAACACGATACGTCGCGTGCCACGGGAAAACGAACTGAAAGGAAATTTTATCATGTAGGCGGAACCCACGAACACCGCAACCGCCGCAATTTCGCCGTAAAGAAGGTTCATGGTGTGAAATTCAATACCCATGAATATCATAGCGAGCGCCTGATATGTAAGAAACGCAAGGAACGCGCCTAAAAGTTCGCCACGTTCGCGCCGATAGGACTTTAGAACAAGAAAAGCGCACAAAGCATAAAAAACACCCGCCGCGTACATAAGAAAAACATCAAGGTGAAGCCCAAGCACCATGATATCCGATTGCATCATTGGTACCTCCGTCATATATCTTAAATTTTATTTGTTAATTATTAACATTTAAACTTTAACACGCCTGCGACAAGGGTGGCAACATAGCTTATCAACAGATGTCTTACCACTCAAAAGTTTGAGGATTGACATTCACCAAGTAAATTTAAAACTTCCTTTTACTTTTCCACATACACTAATTATCAGCGACCGCCAGAAGTTAGTGTATTCTGATTTTACCGCCTCTTATTCCTATCCACAGCGTTTTGATTGACATAAGGAGGTTTTTATGGGAACCTTATTTACAGAATGTCTGTCCATAATGCCTTGAGGCGCATCCGTTTCGGATGTTGGGCAGAACCAAACAGGCCATGCAAAAGAGTGTTTTACCTCTTTGGTGGCCATCACACAAAAGGTGTTATGAAGAACGGAAACTTCGTCGGTATCCCTCACGGGGACGATCGAGATTGGCAACTCGATTCACTGTTTGACGAGGAGTACGAACCGCGGTGGAAGACCGTAACGAGCAATATCACTTTGCTCTTACTGTTTATAGCCATCATCATTTTTGTCTCCATAGGATGAGGCGCATGGAGCGAGTATTTTTTCTTTTTTTCAAGGCGTTGAGCGGGTTATGTACCGCTCAACGCCTGTTTTTTGTCCAAAGAAATTTTTCGCTCCGGAAAAATTACGCAAGTATATTCAGAGCAGAAAGTGTTACCAATTCTTGCTGGAGATGATTCTTCGTATGTAACCTTTTTTCACAATTATCTCAATTGTAACTCAATATTTATTTTTTAAAAAAGGCATCATGAAAGCGCGCCCTTGTTGTGCCGACTTTAATGCTTGACGATAATGGGGAGGAATCCGCGCGGGCTTCGGCTTTCTTTTTTAAAAAAAATGGCGACTACTGATTAAATTTCAACTCTGGCCATTTCTCTATCCATTTCTTTTCCATTGCCCTCTCTTTTACTCTTTCTATCCCACCTTTGAATTTTGGACTTGATTTGATAATTAAATTTATTAAATCATCTATACCATGAGGCGCAATTAATTTTAATTTGCCACCTTCCAACCTGACACCTATGCCCGTAGCCGTTTCCGGCCATTGAGAAAGTGCATCCTCGGTTGATTTATATGGTGGCACATTATTCCACTTATGAGCATACGCTTCATTTACTATCTCCCATATTATGCCAGTTTCTTTTCGTAATTTTTGTGATAGATCTTCGTCAGTTTTTTGATCGTTTCCGTTCGGGTCATAATAAACCAAATCTATATCGTTTGTTTCAACTTCTTTTTTAGCATATCCGTGTAAATAATCCCAAACTTTATTTCTCACAAACCCTGCTCCGATAACCCAATCGGGGAAATTCAGTTTTTCCGCGACATGCAAGATGTTCATCATCCATTCGTCCTTTTCAATTATGTTGAGGATGTCTTTTTCGGTCATTTCAGTAAGAATAAATAACTAATTGGGACGGGTACTATTATCATAATTTTGATTATATGTTCGCCATACAAATTATTTTTCCAGAATTTCTAAAACCTTATCTCTTAATTTCTCAAACTTGAGATAGCCAGCTCTTTTATTAAAATGTCCGGCGTTCGGTATAAAAGAAAGCTCAACGCCAAGATTTTTTGAAAGTTCCTTACCATTTTCTAAACCGACATAAGGGTCATCATCGGATTGAAAAACCACAAAGTCAGTGGCTTTCTTTTTTAGTGACTCCCACTCAAAAGAAAAACCACTAAAACCATTGTCTCGGTCATAGTTCTTAATCGGCCGAACGCCGACAGGTGTTCCAACAAAAATAGCAGCTTTTATAGGATGCCCTAATTTTTCTAATATTCGCAAGGCGAATATTCCACCTAAACTATGACCAACGAGAATAGTATTTTCATTTATGTAATGCTTATAGTTTTTTAGAACATCAAACCACTCTGCTATTTTTGCTGGCACTATTGGTGGCGAGGGAAATTGTGGCACAAAGACCTTACAGTCCTTTTGCTCCAATTCCCGTTTTAACCATGGAAACCAATTTTCATCGGGATTTCCCTCTGTTCCGTGAAAAATAAATACATTGCTCATATGTATTCACATCTTATCATTTTGTTATAGTGTCAGACAATACTATTGGCACTAATGAGAACAGGCATCATTATCCTCAATTTTGGACATAAGGGGAACCGCGAGTACGCTTTCGGTCACGGATATTTTATAAGCGACGTAGAGCGAGAGAGATGAAAACGGCTTTGCGTTTTCATCTCCGAGCCGAGGAGCTTATATACGCCCCTTAACACCCTATGCTCTGCACGGGAATAAAAAAGAGCGAAGCAAGTTCCACCTAATCACCATGCGATTGCGCAGGGGCGTATATTCGCCGACGCTCATAAAATTCCGCGACCCCGGCTCGGCCTTTTGTTCTACTGAACAAAACTGGCCTCCGCCCTTCGATTCCCCTTAGGTCCGCAAAAACATAGTCGCCCGAGGCTTAACGCCTCG
Source organism: bacterium (assembly GCA_030699905.1). Classification (NCBI taxonomy): domain Bacteria; species bacterium. Next base: position 150 of record JAUYKQ010000016.1, on the reverse strand, counting down.
GGCTCGTTGTTTTTTGTGGACCTAGACCTAAGGGGAACCGCGAGTACGCTTTCGGTCACAAGTTTCCTCGCTCCGTCGAGCTCGGAACTTGCGACCCCGGCTCGCGGTCTCGCGTGCTCGCTCGACAACGCTCCGCCCTTCGATTCCCCA
>JAUYKQ010000015.1 GCA_030699905.1 bacterium | reverse complement strand
TAAACAAACTTGGCTACTGCGACCGTTTTTTCTCGGCTGCGACTTGTCGCTCAACCTCGCCGTATCTCGATACGGCTCGGTTTCCGCGACGGCGTCTCGCCAGAGAAAAAACGCTCTCGTTACGCCATTTATTTTGAGATGAGTTCTATATTATGGAAGAAAACAAACAAGCAATCCAAAAAAAAATAGAAGAGTTTGAGGCGCAGATGGGCGACCCCGTGTTTTGGCAAGACAAAGTAAAAGCGCAGACAATAATAAAAGAATACAACGACTTGAAAGCGGAAATTGAAGGAGAAGGAAAATATGACCGCTTGAATGCCGTTATAACTCTATTTTCAGGCGCGGGTGGAGATGATTCGGAAGATTTTTCTCGCATGCTTTTTGAAATGTACGGCAAGTTTGCGCAGAAAAAGGGCTGGGGCATTTATCTTTTGCACAAAAACGAAAATGACCACGGCGGATTTAGGAATATCACTTTTGAAGTTCAGGGCAAAAACGCTTACGGTGAGTTGAACAAAGAGTCAGGCGTGCACCGTCTGGTGCGTATTTCGCCTTTTAACGCGGCAAAAAAACGCCACACTTCTTTTTCCATGGTGGAAGTCATACCGAAGTTTGAAAAAGTCGGTGATTTTGAATTGCCGGAAAAGGAAGTGGAGATTTCCTACGCCAAATCCAGCGGTCCGGGCGGTCAGAATGTAAACAAAAGAGAAACGGCCGTTCGCGCCGTGCACGTGCCTACGGGCATTTCAGCTCATGTGGAGAGCGAGCGCAGTCAAGGTCAAAACAAAGAAAGAGCCATCGCTATTTTAAAAGGCAAACTGCATAAAGCCCTTGAAGAAGAAAGAATCAAAAAACAGGAAAATATGTATATTTCCAAAACCACAAGCATAGAGTGGGGCAATCAGATACGTTCTTATGTTTTGCACCCCTATAAAATGGTCAAAGACCATCGGACTGGGGTTGAAACAAGCGACGTGGAAGCGGTTTTGGAAGACGGGGCTCTTGAGGCATTTGTGGAAGCGGAGAAAAAGATGTAGAATACACGTAACGTGTAACGTGTAACATGTAACACAAAAAATTCAGCAAATCCGGCGCTACACGCTATACGCTATACGTTCTGCATCTATGATTTACTTTGATAACGTTTCTAAAATTTACTCTGACGACTCTGTTGCTCTTAAGGACGTTACTTTCAGTATTGAACCAAAAGAGTTTTTGTCCATTGTAGGACATTCCGGAGCCGGTAAGACGACTCTTTTAAAAATGCTTTTGGCGGAAGAGAAACCGTCTCAAGGACGCGTCTTTTTTGAATCAACGGACGTTCATGGACTGCGAAAACATGAGATTTTGAACATTCGGAGAAGAATCGGAACCATATTTCAGGACTTTCGTCTTTTGCCACATCTTACGGCTTTTGAAAACATTGCTTTCGCGATGGAGGCGGCGGGCCGAAGCGACGAAGACATAGATTCAGATGTGCCACATGTTCTGGACTTGGTTGACCTCGGGCACAAAATGTGGAATTTCCCCAGCGAACTCTCCGGCGGAGAAAAACAACGAGTGGCGATAGCCAGAGCTATTGTCAACCAGCCGGACATCATAATAGCCGACGAACCGACCGGAAATTTAGACCCTTTGAATACTTATGAGATAATACAGATATTGAAAAAAATCAATGACTTGGGAACGACTGTTATTCTGACAACTCACAACAAAGGGGTTATTGACTCTCTTGAAAAAAGAGTCATAACGATGGAAAGTGGCAAGGTCTTGAGGGATGATCCGACCGGCAAATATGTTTTGTAAGGACTGTATAGTTCATCAAGTTTATCAAGTGGGGGAAAGATTTGATATAAAATGTTATTCACAAACATAAAACGTATCATAAGGGCGGGTTTTATAAATTTCTGGCGCAACGGCTTTGTTTCGCTGGCCTCCGTCCTTATAATGGGAGTTACTCTTTTCGTCATCGGTTCTATTTTCTTCAACAGCGTGCTTTTGGACGCCTCGCTTAAAGAGCTTCGTGACAAAGTGGATATAAATGTATATTTTGTAAATACCGCGTCGGAAGAGGAAATCTTGGCTCTTAAGGATATGCTTGGCGGTTTTCCTGAAGTCAAATTCGTTGAATATATTTCTCGGGAAAGGGCACTTGAAAATTTTAAAGAAAGGCACAAAGACGACGCTTTGACACTGCAAGCTCTTGAAGAATTAGACGAAAATCCTTTGCGCGCCGTTTTGAATGTTAAGACAAAAGAACCATCCCAGTATGAAAGCATCGCGGCCTTTTTGAAAGATAAGCCGGTTCTATCCGGAAGCGGAGCACCGATAATAGACAGCGTAAACTATTTGGAAAATAAAACAGCCATTGACCGACTTGACCAAATCATCTCGTCTTCAGAAGCGTCAAATATAGCAAAAACAGTAATACTCGTGTTTGTGTCCGTTATAGTGGTTTTCAACACTATTCGCTTGGCCATTTACGTTTCTCGCGAGGAAATATCGGTGATGCGTCTTGTCGGTGCGAGCAACAAATATGTACGCGGACCTTTTGTGATAGTCGGTATTCTTTCCGGCGTTATTGGCGGGCTTATTACAATCATTGCTTTCTATCCTCTGACTTACTGGTTTGGGCCGCTGTTTTATCCTTTGCCTCTGTTTCTTACCGACAGCGTGGGAAATCTGACTCTTTTTGACTACTATGTAGACAATTTCGGGCAAATCTTCTTTCTGATTGTCGGGTCGGGAGTTGTTTTGGGAGCGATATCCAGTTGGCTGGCGGTACGGCGATACTTGAAGATATAGAACATGTAACTTGTAACACGGAACGGAAGAAAATGCTCTTTCTTATGTCATGGAATGTTCCATGTTTCGTGTTCCATGTTGCATATCAATTAGAGGATAACAAGTGAGATTATTGTAAAAAATATATAAACGCAGTCATTATGAAGCGTAAGAGAAAATACATATTCGTGGTCGGCGGAGTTATGTCCGGAGTCGGCAAAGGCATCGCTTCGTCTTCCATAGGCACGGTGCTTTTGGGCAAGGGCTTTAAAGTTTCCGCCATAAAGATAGACCCGTACATAAATGTGGACGCGGGTACCATGAACCCCACCGAACACGGCGAGGTTTTTGTTTTAGAAGACGGTTACGAAACAGACCAAGATATGGGAAATTATGAACGGTTTCTAAACAAAACTTTGCAGAGTATAAACTACATGACGACAGGAAGCGTTTACCAGGAAGTCATCAGAAAAGAACGTAATCTGGAATACAAGGGCAAAAACGTGGAGGTTGTGCCGGATATTCCGCTTGAAGTCATAAGAAGAATTGAGACGGCGGCAAAAAAGGACGACGCGGATATGACTATTATAGAAATAGGCGGAACCATAGGCGAATATCAAAATATAATTTTTTTGGAGGCGGCTCGTATGATGAAAACGAAATATCCATCGGATGTCGCTTTTGTCATGGTTTCGTACCTGCCCATACCGTCAAAAGTCGGAGAAATGAAGACCAAACCGACACAGTACGCTTCTCGCTCTTTAAACAGTGTCGGCGTGCAGGCGGATGTTATTATTGCTCGGAGCGAAGTGCCTTTGGACCAGAAACGAAAAGAAAAGATTGCGGTTTTTTGCAACATAAAGCCCGACCATGTTATTTCCGCTCCGGATGTGGACAGTATTTATGATGTGCCTCTAAACTTTGAGAGAGACCATTTGGGCGATATTCTCTGCGACGTTCTTGGCATAAAGCCCATAAACGGCAAGGCCGAAGTAACCGCATGGAAGAACTTTGTTCGTCGCTCCAAAAATACAAAAGGCGAAGTAAAAATCGCCGTTGTAGGAAAATATTTTAATTCAGGCGATTTTGTGCTTTCCGATGTCTATATTTCCGTTTTGGAAGCCATTAAATTTTCTTCCTATAAGTTCGGAGTAAAACCGGTGATTGACTATGTCAGTTCCACTGACTTTGAAAAGGCGGATGTTGGTGAGAAACTCAAAAAACTTTCGCGATACGACGGCATACTGATTCCCGGAGGGTTTGGAGTAACAGGCATTGAAGGCAAGATGAAAGTGATACGGTACGCGAGAGAAAACAAAATTCCGTATTTCGGACTTTGCTACGGTATGCAGCTTCTTGTGGTGGAATACGCGCGCAATGTCCTCGGCATCAAAGACGCCAATACGGCGGAGATAAATCCCAAAGCCGAAAATTTAGTAAT
>JAUYKQ010000014.1 GCA_030699905.1 bacterium | reverse complement strand
AGTATTTGTAAACTGTTTTCCTGCCGGGGACATTATTATGATTTTCAGTTTACTGTCTTTAGTTTTTAGTTTTTTTGCCTTCCCGTTTTTCACTTTAGATTTTAGACCCTTAACTATCCGTTCCACCGCGCCGAGGAGCGGTTGAACGGATAGCACCATCCCGGGACCTCCGCCATACGGCCTATCGTCAACTTTCCTGTGTTTGTCTTTGGTATAGTCGCGAGGGTTATAAAACTTAAATTTCACCTTCTTCTCTTTTTGAGCGCGCCAAAGCATGGACGAATTCACATACGCCTCAAAGACCTCAGGAAACAGGGTGATGATTTGGAAAGTCATATTCTTATTTAGAATAAGCGTATAGCGGATAGCCGGAAAAGGCAAGAAGAAATAACGGAAGCAAGTAAATGAAGACCATGAAAAAGTGACGGCTACGAATTCTCTACACTCAAACTATTCGCCTATTCGTACGAATAAGACCATTGTTGCGAGAGGACATCAGTCCGTAGTTTGTTGAGCCCAAACAAAAACCGCCAAAGGCGGTTTTTGTGTCTTTGCGCTACACGTTATACGCTACACGCTACAAGTTATATCTTCAAATCTTCCATCGCCTCGTCCACTGATTTTGAAGCGCTGCTTTGGGAGCGCATTCCTCCTTCCGGTTCGTTTATTTTAAGGTTAACGCGGGCATTGTTCTTCATTCCAACCACGCGAAGCAAAGTTCTTATAGCTTTGGCGGTGTTGCCCATTCTTCCGATAATTTTGCCCATATCAGCCGAATTTACCGAGAGAGTGAGAAGTACTCCCATCTCGTCCACAGTCCTTTCAACTTTAACGTCGTTCGGATTGTCAACAAGGGACTTGACTACAAAATCCAAAAACTGAACATCCAATTCGTTTGACATAAATGTATGCAAACTTGCAACTTTTATTTCTTGTTAATATCGTGCAGTCCTTCGACGATACTGCATTCCCCATATTTTACCCTCTAATGCCTAAAAGTCAAACCGCAATTATGCTTGCGCCGGAACTTCTTCTTTCTTTTCCTCCCGCGGTTTCTCCTCCGCTTTCGCATCTGGTTCCTTGTCTTTCACTTCTTCTGCCGTGGTAGAAGCGCCGGCGGATTCGGCACTTTTTTCTTCCGATTTGGTCTCCGCGGAAGAGGACTCTGTTTCAGGTTTTGATTCAGCCGGAACCGATTGCGCCTCGGAAGTTACGCTCTCGCTTTTTGCCTCTTCTTCTTTTTTAATCGGACGTTTTTTTGGTAAAACGTTTATCTTCTTGCCCTCAATAAGTTTTCTGTCAATCAAAAAATTATGAACCGTCTCTGACGGCCGAGCCCCTACGGATAGCCAATGCTTCACTCTCTCTACCTTGATTTCTTTTTTGTTATGCACAGGGTCATATGAACCCAAAACCTCCAAGAATTTCCCGCTCTTTGCGCTATTTTTATGGTCTGTCAAAACCACCCTAAACACAGGGACATTTTTGCGACCGACACGCTGTAATCGGATTTTTAACATAAGCGAAATGGTAACACGCTTTGTTATTCCAAGCAAGAAAAACAAGGGGCGCGCGACCTCATAAAGCCCCATAGCCCCGGCACTGATTAAGACATCACTCGCAAGCAACATTGTCAAATCAGCTTAAAAACGCTATGATGTCATAGTGAGAAAAAATCCTAAAAAACATAAAAGCAACGAAGAAAAAGTCGTTTGCGGAGTTATAAGCATCACATCTAAAGGAGCGGGATATGTGGCCGTGCCTGATTTTCAGGACGATATTTTTATAGATGTTCCGCACACAAAAACCGCCTTTAATAAAGACGAAGTGGAAGTAGTCCTCTTCCCCGCCCGAGAGCAGTTTAAGACCAGAGCGGGAAAAGTGGTAAAAATCGTTAAGCGTTTCAAAGAACGCTTCGTCGGCACCTTGAAAAAAGAAAACGGCAGAACTTTTCTTGTTCCCGACGATTATAAAATCCACAAGGACTTTTTGATTTTGGACGCTCCGAAAGAGGCGGAGGAAAATTTAAAAACGTTGGTTCGTCTTACGAAATACGAAGAGGGAGAAAATCCTGAAGCCACAATCATAAAAATCATAGGCCGGAGAGGCGAACACCGAGCGGAAATGGAATCAATCCTGTTAGGCAAAGGATTTGAAACCGGCTTTCCCCCCCAGACAGAAGAAGAGGCGGAAAAAATCGGAAAACAGGAAAAACCGATAAAAGAAGAGGAGATAAAAACCAGGCGGGATTTTCGGGGCGTTACCACTTTTACAATAGACCCTAAAACGGCGAAAGATTTTGATGACGCGATTTCGCTTCGCGAAATCGCGTCATCAAAAGTCCCAGCCCAAAAGTCCGAAATCAAAAACCCGACTTACGAGATTGGAATACACATCGCCGATGTTTCGCATTACGTCAAAGAGGACTCCGCCTTGGACAAAGAAGCCCGCGAAAGAGCTTTCAGCGTTTACTTGGTGGACAGAACCATTCCGATGCTTCCGGAAGTTTTATCAAACGACCTTTGCTCGCTAAATCCAAAAGAAGCTCGGTTGGCCTTTTCGGCTGTTTTTGAAATAGATGGAAACGGACACGTCTTGTCGCGCTGGTTTGGCAGGACGGTCATATATTCCGACAAACGCTTCACTTACGAAGAAGCGCAAGACGTTTTAGATAAAAAAGAAGGCGAGTTTTTCAAAGAACTTCGTGTTTTGAACGATATCGCCCACAAATTGAAAGAAGAAAAATTCAGACAGGGCGCCATTGACTTTGAAACCGAAGAGTTTGAATTTGAGCTTGACAGCGAGGGCAAACCTCTAAAGATTTTTAAGAAAAAACGTTTGGACACTCATAAACTGGTGGAAGAATTTATGCTTCTTGCCAATCGCGAAGTGGCGGAGTTTTTCTGGCAGGCCAGCATTAAGTCGGATAAAAGCGGAAAGAAAGAGTCGCCTTTTCTGTATAGAATTCACGACGTTCCAAACGCCGAAAAAATCGGCGAACTTGCCGTTTTTGTTCGGGCGCTCGGACACGAACTGTCCATTTCCAAAAGCGGTGAAGTTACGGGCAAGGACTTGCAGGCGCTTTTCCGGCAGATTGAAGGCACGCCGAATGAGTCGCTTATAAAAACGGCGGCGGTGCGGTCAATGGCAAAAGCCATTTACTCAACTGCCAACATAGGACATTTCGGACTGTCGTTTGAATATTACACTCACTTCACCTCCCCGATACGACGATATCCCGACCTTTTGGTTCACAGGATGTTAGATAGAATTTTAAAAAACAGAAAAGTCGGCCCGGATGAATTTGTTCGTCTGGAAAAAATAGCAAAGCGCTCCACGGAAAAAGAAATAGCGGCATCGGAGGCGGAAAGAGAAAGCAGAAAATTAAAGCAAGTTGAGTATATGAGCGACAAAATCGGCCGAGAATTTGA
>JAUYKQ010000013.1 GCA_030699905.1 bacterium | reverse complement strand
CGGCCCGGATGAATTTGTTCGTCTGGAAAAAATAGCAAAGCGCTCCACGGAAAAAGAAATAGCGGCATCGGAGGCGGAAAGAGAAAGCAGAAAATTAAAGCAAGTTGAGTATATGAGCGACAAAATCGGCCGAGAATTTGAGGGCGTCATTACCGGCGTTACCGAATGGGGCATTTATATCGCGGAGAAAGAAACGGGAGCGGAAGGTATGGCGAAACTCAGAGATATTACAGGCGACTTTTGGAAATTGGACGAGAAAAACTACGCTATAATCGGAGAAAAGACAAAAAAGAAATATGCTCTTGGAGACAGTGTGAAATTCAAAGTGGTCGGAACTGATGTTGAAAGAAAAGCGATGGATTATAAGATCGTGTAGCGTGTAACGTGAAGCGTAGAACGTGAAGCGTGTAGCGCGTGAAAGACCCATAAGAGCGAAGCGTGGAAACGCCTAATACTCCCCAGTATTAGGCGTTTCCGATGCACAATAATTTTTGGACAGCGTGTTGTACTCAAATTACAAGACATCCGCCTTTCGCCCCGCACTTCGCAATTTGCGATTACGCCTTTTTTTGTCTTCTTCTTCATTTATCCGCAATTTTCCGACTGTTTATGAATACTACTATACTATATAGTATAGTAGTAATTTGCTTGCGTACGTAATTACACATCTTCAAAATACCGCAGAGTTTCTTTTAAACGCTCTTCTGCTTCCCCGATACTGAACTGCTTCCCTTCCCGCAATAAATACGTGAGGCGCGCCATACTCTGGAAAACCCGCCAATAATTTTTCCTAAATTCAAAATCTGCCCCGAAAAACTCCTCGCCATATCCTTTTTTAAAAAGTTCTATTGGGTATTTCTCTCCAAACTTCATCTCCCATCGGGCAAATTCTTCGGCTCTATCGCCGGCCTTGGCATTTTCAAAGTCAATAAAACCAGAGACCTGTCCATTGTGCACAAGAATATGACTCGGCTGTATATCGCCATGTAAAAGAACCGGCTCCACACCGGAAACTTTCTCAAGCTCGCTTATTAGAACATCGCCAGCATCTTCAATGACATGCTTATCTAAAATTCCAACTTTGTCATTTTCTAAAACCTTTTGAGCTTGGCAATGCTTATCGCCGCGTATTAAATCATTCGCTGTTTTATATTCAGCGTGTCCTTCTTCATTCAAAGAACCGAATCCGTCCATACTAACGGAATGTATTTTTGCAAGCTGTGTCCCCACTTCCTTCATAACCGCCTCTTTGTTTCCCCCCTGCTTTAAGTAAGTACGCAAATCCACCCCAGTCAATTTTGATTCAACCAAAAACTGCAAAAGTTTTCCTTCCACTTCTCTTTTGCCGACAAACAAGGGTTTGGGTACCGGTACTCCTTTTTCAGCGCATTTTTCCAAAGCCCACTTTTCTCTTTCAAATCTTTCAAACTTGTGATTTTCTCTATGCGAAATTCTCACGACAAATTCTCTCTGCTTACTGTCAGTTACCATGTGAACCTCGTTTGTTTCCCCCTCTATTATTCTGTCTTTTTTGAGTATTCCCGAACCACCGGCTTCCTTCAAAGCCCATTCAATTTCTTCTTCCGGCGTATTCCACTTCTCATGCCTCTTCTGCCTGAATATTTCATATTCGCTTTCCATTTTGATTTTAACTTTTCACTTTAAACTTTCAACTTTAAACTCATTTGGCCACCGCCACGGCTTCAGCAAACTGTATGGAAAGAAGCTTTGAGACGCCGGTTCTGTCCATTGTCACTCCATAGATTATTCCGGCCCGAGACATGGTCTCGCGGTTGTGCGTAATTAAAATAAGCTGGGATTTTTGGGACAGATTTTCTATCATGTCGCCGTACTTTTTTGAATTGGCTTCGTCCAGAGCCGCGTCCGTTTCGTCCAAAATCAAAAAAGGAGGAGGATTAACCTGCGACATGGCGAAAATAAGAGCAATGGAAGTCAGAGCTCTTTCACCGCCGGAGAGCATCATAAGACCTTTTATTTTCTTTCTTGGGAGTGACACGTTTATATCTATTCCCTCTTTGCCTTCTTCCTCTTCTTCCATAGCCGCCACTATTTCCGAGTCGTCCGTCTCCGCCAAAATGTATTCGGATTCGCCTCTGTTTCTTTTCTCTTCTTTAACCACGCTCAAAACGGCATTTCCTCCGCCAAACATGACTTGAAAGAATTTTTGAAATTCTTGATTTATCCTCTGCACCCCTTCCTTGAATTCGGTATCCAACTTTTCCCCAAGTTCTCGTATCAACTCCTTAAGCGAAGAAGCGGAGGCCTTTAAATCCAAAAGTTCTTTTTCCAAATACATGTCTCTTTCCACGGTCTCGTCATGTTCTTTAACTATTTCTTCCGCGCCCACAAGTCCCGCGTCCTCTAAACGTATTTTTATCTTCTCTATGGCCCGTCGGCGGTCTTCCTGCTTGTTTCTATCTTCAGAAATTATTTCCGCCTCGCTTAAAACGGTTTTACCATCATGGGAGACATTGGCTGTTTCGTACCGTTTGATGTCCCTGCCGACAAGCACCACCCCTTCTTGGATTTCTCGATTGAAATCGTCCTCAACCATTTTTATTCTTTCCTTTTCGGCCCTAATAGCGGAAAGTTTGGATCGCAGAGAGTTTAGCTCGGCCATTATCCTAAAGACGGCTTTTTCCGCGTCCCTGTTTTGGTCTTTTTCTTTGTCTATGCTTTCTTTCAGATCGGAATAAAACCTTTGAAGTTCTTTTTCTTTTGCCGACACTTTTGCAAACTCGTCCTGAAATCGCGCTCTGTCCTCTTTCAACTTCGCAATCTCTCTCTCCGAATCTTCCTCGTTTTCTCCTTTTTTTACCGAATGTCTTTCAATGAAGGAACGCAAAATTTCTTTTATCTTTCTTAAAACCTCTTTTATTGATTCAGGGTCGCTTTCATTCTTCACACTCTCCTCTATTTCTTCCGTTTGGTCTGCAATACGGCGGACTTCGGAAAGAGGTACATTGCCTTCCGTAGGAGTACGACTTTTCTGCCTGACTAAAACCCTTTCCAAACCGGCAATCTCTCCTTCCACCCTCCCTATGGAAGAGATGAGATAATCTTTTTTGTTTCTGATTTCGGAAAGGTCTTTCTCAAGCTTAATTACCTCTTCGCTTTTGCCGTCTTTTTTCTTGGCTTTTTCAAGAGTTTCTTTGGCCACCCCGAGTTCTTCTTCCAACCGTATTTTTTCCGCCTGCGGTTCTTTTTCTTCTACGGAGAGCCGTTTGTTTGTTTCTTGGATATAAATGTATTCACGTTTCAAATAGTCGCTATAAAGAGTTGCGAGTTCCGCTCGCATTTCTTTGGCTTTTTCTATTTTTTCAACCTGCTTTTTCAAAAAACGGATATGGGGAGCTATTTCTCTGCGCAAGCTTTCCACCTGCCTCGTGTTTTCCTCGGTTTTTTGCAATTTCTTTTCACTTTCCTTTCGCTTGTATTGGTATATTTTCAGGCCTAAAGCGTCTTCAACCATTTCCCGCCTGTCGCGCGAGTTGGCGTTTAGTATCCTGTCCGCTTCTCCCTGCGAAATTATATGATGCCCTGACGCGCCGATGTGGGCTTGGGAAAGCAGTTCTATGACGTCTTTAAGACGCACCGGCGAACCGTTTACTTTGTATTCACTGACACCGTCCCGAAAAACGGTTCTTTCCACCGTTACTTCGTCAAAATCAACATTGAAAAGCTTCTTTGATTTTCCGTCAATGTTTTGGGGCAAATTGTCAAAAACCAAACGCACGGAAGCGCGATTGCCTTTTGCGTCAGAACCGGCGCCGTTCCAAATGAGGTCTTCGGTTTTTTTACCGCGCATTGACTTTACGGACTGTTCGCCCAAACAGAAACGGAACGACTCCGCCACGTTGCTTTTACCGCTTCCATTCGGACCGACAATGGCGGTTATGGGCGCGCCGAAAGACAATTCGGTTTTTTTGCCAAAGGACTTAAAGCCGTTAAGTTCAAGAGTGCGCAGGTGCATGGTTTATATTCTTGAATTGCGAAATACGGCAGGCGCCTCCCCCCACGAGGAAAGTCACGAAAAAGTGACCTGAGCCCCCGGCAAGCGCCCTTGGAGCGGTCACTTTTTTGGGAGCTTTCCGAGGGGGGGAAGCAAGTGTTTCGTAATTCAAAGTTATATTTACTTTCAAATTATAAACCATTTTTGCGTAAAGATAAAAGCGCATCTACTTTATATAGACGCGCTTTAACTTCTCTTTTTAAAAAAATTACTCTAAAAACCCCCGGGTATATCTTGGCCGAGACCGGGCTCCGGCGTTATCGGAATCAATTCCGGCGATCTTGTTGTCCTCCAAAACACCACAACCGCCACTATCAAGGACACAACAGCTATTCCTAAAAGGATTTTATTCGCGCCCGTGACGTCTTTGGCGACACCAATTTTTATAAGCCACCCCGTAAGTCCTGATACCGACCCCGTACCCATGCTTTGCATGGGAGTGTACTGATTTTCGTCGTTAAATTCTACGTTAGGCATAGTTTTTTAAGAATGTTAATACCCTCAATTATAACGCCGACCTGAAAAGAGTTATCCACAATAAAATTTTTTCGTCCTATCCCCGAAAGTTGTGCTCACAGGGTATTAGGCGAAAAATTTTTTGAGAACTCTCATGACGTTCGCTATCTATCAGAATTTTTGTCCCATCCCCTTTTTTTCAGTCCTTGCTTTGCCGCCTCTTGCTCGGCTTCCTGCTTGGAACGTCCTTCACCCTCGGCTACCATCTCGTCTCCCACAAAAACCGCGGAGACAAATTTTTTATCATGATCTGGACCGGTTTCCCGAACCACTTTGTAAGTAGGCGTAACTCCTGAAATGTCTTGAGCTTTCTCTTGAAAGTGGCTTTTAGCATCAACCCACGCTCCTGAGTCCACAATATCGTCAATCAAGTGAAAAAGGTTTTTGGAAACAAAATTTTTGGCCGATTCATACCCTTGGTCCAAGTACACGGCTCCGATAATGGCTTCCACGGTGTTTGCCAATATAAATTGACGAGCCCTGCCGGTATCTTTCGCTTCACCGCGCGAGAGTAAAATGTGGTCATTGATATTGAGCTTGTCAGCAACGGAAGAAAGCGTTTCGGTACGCACCAAAGCCGAACGATACGAGGTCAGATCGCCTTCCGGTTTTCCCGGATACTTGCCATAAAGGTATTCGGTTATTATAAGTTCCAAAACAGCATCACCCAAAAACTCTAAACGTTCATTATGTTCCCTGCCTACGCTTTTGTTTTCGTTCAAGTAAGAGCGGTGGGTGAAAGCGGCGCGCAATAAGCTTTTGTTGACAAACTGTATGCCTATCCTTTTCTCAAATTCTTCAAAGCCGTTTGATGATTCCATGTCTTTTATACACGACACGAATATACAAATAGAAGATTCGAATGACACGAATAAAATCCAATGGTTGTATTTTATTCGTGTAATTCGTACTTTACATTCGTGTCATTAGTGTCGTGTTACTTTTTTA
>JAUYKQ010000012.1 GCA_030699905.1 bacterium | reverse complement strand
GGGCAAGGGCTTTTTGAAAGAAAGTTCATTGTGTATGGAAACAGGATTTTTGAAAATCAGGAGGCGAAAGTTTTTGTAATGGAGAAATTGAAAGAAATCGCGGTCTCGGAAAATATTTTCATTTTGCTTGAAGGGCCGGTGGACGTGGCGGCTCTTAAAAAGATTGAGAAAGCTGGAGGGAAAGTTCAGAAGTACGGAGAAAAAAACGAAGCGAAAGAAAAGAAGGACTTCTCGCTGACCGAGGCGCTTGGTCGGCGGGACAAAAAGACCCTTTGGGTTTTGTTTCAAAAAGAAATTATGAAAGGAAAAGAGGCGGAGGAACTTCATGGCCTTTTATTCTGGCAAATAAAGTCAATGATTGTTTCGTTAAATAGCCGTAGCGCGGAGGAAACGGAAATGCACCCTTTTGTTTTTCAAAAATCACGCGCCTTTGCCCACAACTATTCAGAAGACGAACTTAAAAACTTGTCATCAAAACTCGTCTCTCTTTACCACGACTCTCGTCGAGGCCTTCACGATTTTAATACCGCTCTTGAGAGGTTTATTCTCACCATTTAAGTCCGCTGGCGCGTTCCTTGATTGGCGAAATAAAACTCTGCCAAAGGCAGAGTTTGAAGTGTCGTCCGTCCGTTTGTGCTATTCCATACTCCACCCTATTGTCTGACCGGCTCTAAACGGCTCCACTGTCCACGTGCCGATTTTGTATTCCAAAGGAATTACAAATGGTCGGCGGATTAGCAGAATCTCTTTTGAAGCGGGTGGCAGTTTGTGAAGTTTTCGCAAATTCCGGCTCGTGAAGTTTACGAAAGTTTGACGGCCCTCGTCTGTCTTGAATAAATGCTTGAGTGCCTCGGCGTACAGAGGAAGAAGATAAGGCGCGTGATACGCTCCGCAGGAGCACCGTCCTTTTTTGGGGTGCTTTGCTTCTTTGTCATGCGGAGCGACATCGGGGCCAGCCATAACCCAAGAGAGGTCCTCTCCTACCAGACGGACAAGCTCCGCTCTGTCGTTTTCATCGCCGTAAGACGGTTTGCATACGGCGCGGACATCGCCGTAAACCGTGTCGGCGGTTTCCAAAAGATGCTGTGGCGTTATGGTTACGAAGAATCTGCCGCTTTCCGCCATGTTTTTCCAGTGAGGGACGCAACGGCCATCGGTGCCGTGTTCCCAGATGATTTTGGCGTTCGTTTCTTCAAGCCACGTCAAGACGATTGGCAGACACGCAAACTCCGCGTCGTCGTTGCTGTAGTTTCGCGAAGGGTGTTCAAAATGCCCGTGGACTCTCATCCCCACTTCGCCACACCGCTTAATGACGGGTAAAAGTTTTCCATAACGCACCACCCCGTAATCAGAGTTGGTAGTGCGATATTTAGGAAGTATTTTGCCGTCATTAATTCCTATCGTTTTACAGTCGTTAATGTCCCACTCTGTTGTGTCTTCCGTGATGGCGACATAAGGAATGATAAACAATGACTTCCCTTGTGGAATAAGTCTCCGCAAGTTGCCAATGTAAGAAGCAACTTCTTGTACGGTTTTTAACCCCTCCAATGTGTTGGGCATCGCGCCCACCGTATCCGCGCCTCCTTCAATTGCATTCGCGACAAGGTCTTTTTGTATTCCGATGTCTTCCTCCGTCGTCCCTTCTCTGAAGTGGTCGTGCGCCGACGCGAGGGGTTCAACCACGATTGAGTTTGGATGGACATCACTCTGAACCGGTCTCGTTTCGGTTTCCCGCAACGCCGTCTTCTCATCTTCAGATTTTGCTACTTCTCCCAATAAAAAAACACCAGTTGTATTCATACTAATTTCCTTTTGTTTAGGTTCAAACTGGTAACATACTACTTCACTGCTTTGAAAATCGCAAGAAAAAACGCCACCTCGCAAAAGGTAGCGTCTGTTTACTTCCTTTGAATTACGAAACTCCATATCCGCGTCTTTCTTTTCAATTTCGGCTACGTCTTTGCAAAAATTATTCAACAGAACTCTCTCATATGCCTCATAATTTTTGCTTCGCCTCGCCCCGTTAGAAGCAGAGTTTCTAACGGGGGCTCGCTCGAAATTGAAAAGAAATCCATCGGAAGCGAGTTTCGTAACTCAAAGTACCGAGAAAATACTCGCGTTCGTCTAATCTATATGCTCATGGTGGCGGAACATCACACCATTTGCCGTTCCACAATGAACATTGCCATGTCTTATCGTCCTTCGCACCTGTCTTGGCGCTAAAAAGGCGATTGAGCCGAGAAACACCGCATCTGCTCCGGCATGGGAAACCCTCTCCGCGTCTTCGGGGCAGAGGATTCCACCACCTCCGCAGATAGGTTTCAGGAAATTTGCCTTTCGCGCGCGCTCCAACCATTCAATAAGAAGTGGTAGAAGTGGCGCGCCGGAGAGCCCGCCGGCAAAACCCGGGAAACGTCTGGCCATCGGGGATTTTTGGGGGTCGTCCGTGCCAAAAAGCCGTTCCCAGTCAATTGGCGAAGTCCGTTCTGTCCATTGCGCCTGTTTGCCGAAAGGCATGGTGTTGAAGACGCATATCG
>JAUYKQ010000011.1 GCA_030699905.1 bacterium | reverse complement strand
AGAAGATATAGACAAAGATGAACTGAAAGAGACCCAAATCGCTCTCTGGCTTATAAACTCTTCCATTACGTCGCCAAAACTGGAAGATATTTTCAGTTTTGCCAAGACAAAAGATTTTGTAAAAGCCCGTCAAGCAGTTTTTAGCGAGCTTGAAAAAAGAAACCTGAAAAAGGTTTTTGAAGAAATAGAGAGACCTCTCATCGCTGTAGTTCGAAAAATGAACAAACGGGGAGTGAAAATTGACACGGAGTATTTAAACAAACTTTCAAAGGAATATCACAAAGAGCTCACAAAACTTGAGGAAAATATTTGGAAAGAAGCGGCGCCCCATACCAAAGAGTCGGATATGGAGAAGTTTAATGTCGCTTCGCCCAAACAGCTCGCGGTGGTTCTTTTTGACAGAATGGGACTTACTGCCAAAGGACTAAAGAAAACCGAGGGTGGCGCGCGTTCCACGAAAGAATCGGAGCTTTTGAAACTCAAAGACGCGCACCCCATAATAGAGCTGATTTTAGAATACAGAGAATTTGCCAAACTGCTCTCCACCTACATAGATAATATGCCTCAAATGGCGGATGCGGGAGGCAGATTGCACGCCGAGTTTTTGCAGGCCGGGGCGGCCACGGGCAGAATGGCATCTCAAAATCCGGGTCTTCAAAACATTCCGATAAAAACGGAAGCCGGCAAGCGAATCAGAAACGCTTTTATTGCCGAAGACGGTTTTAAAATTCTTTCAATTGACTACTCGCAAATAGAGCTTCGGGTGGCGGCCATACTTTCCAGCGACCCGAAGCTTTTGGAAATTTTCAGAAATGGCGAAGACGTGCATACCGCCGTGGCATCGGAGGTTTTCGGAGTGGAACGTGAAAAAGTTGATTACGAAATGCGCCGAAAAGCGAAAGTCATAAATTTCGGAATCATCTACGGTATGGGTATAAACGCTCTTAAAACAAACCTCGGCGCTTCGCGTGAAGAGGCGACAAAATTTCACAACGACTATTTTGAGAAATTTTCCACTCTCGCGCGATATCTGGACGAAGTAAAGGCCTTCGCGTACAAAGAGGGCTACACCGAGACCCTTTTCGGCAGACGCAGATATTTTGAAGGACTGAAATCAGTACTGCCGTTTATCCGCGCGGCTTCCGAACGACAAGCCATAAACGCTCCGCTTCAAGGCACGGCGGCTGATGTTATAAAACTGGCGATGCTTCGGGTGGACGAGTTTTTGCAAAAAGAAAATCTTGAGGACAAGGTCTATCTCACCATGCAGGTTCATGACGAGCTTGTGTATGAAGTAAAAGAGGATTTGGTTGAAAAAGTCGCGCCCAAAATCCGTGAAGTGATGGAAGGTGTCCTTTCGCCGAAGGAGTCAAAAGAAGTGCCTATGATGGCGGAAAGCTATGTCGGTAAAAATTGGGGCGCTATGCAACGCATCGCAGACAGTTCGCAGACATAATGCAGACAGCTCGCAGACATAACGCAGACATCACGCGGACTATGGAATGCGGACAGCATGCTGACATAACGCGGACAGATGCGGACTAAACGGCTCATACTGCCAGTGTGAGCCGTTTACAGGGGCTTCACAGAGCCATTTTTTCATTTGACTTTTACATGCAAATATGCTATGCTTTAAATAGAAACTTTGAAAAACTGCCTCCAAGGGGCGAGGACGGACGCGCCATTCGCGAGCCGTCGTTAGCGGAGAAATGCAATTAGTTTCTCTGCCAAAAATCAAAACGCCGCCCGAACCGCGCGGCATAAACCAAAAAGCGGTTCAAAGGCCCCAAAAAGGAGGGGCTAAAAAATGAAATTCATATTGTATTATGAGGGCGACGATGATACGCCCTCGAAAGCCTACGAAGTCGAGGCGGAGACCGGACTTCAGGCGTTACTATTAAATGCGGAAACTTCGCTCGCCACCTCGGCGGCAGTCGTGGATGTTGACACAGGAGAGGAAAGCAAAATCTACTCTCTTGGTATCGTAACGGGCCCATCTGCGGTGTTTAAGGGGGGTAGAATAGTGAGAGAGGGAGATGGTCCTTACAGCGACGTGTTGGTGGAGGACGGCGAGCTCGTAGAGGCGCCGTGGCCCAAGTTGCACGGCCGGGACAGTTGCCGTGCAAAGATGGCGCCTCTCTACCGGCGTGGCTGTTGCCCAAAATGTAGCAGAGTGATGTTCACCTCGTTTCCTCACGGGGAAAACATCAATTACTGCTCCTGCGGGGCAAAAATAAAGCCACTTGTTGGATGAAGGTACGGACTCATCTTGAACACAGGCGGTTTCGCGTGACGCGCGAAACCGCCTTTTTACTTTTTCTTTTTTTGGCTTGCTGCGGCAGAATCTATTTTCTAATTCGTGGGGAAAAGGTGTCAGGAACCTTTCTTTTCCCACCTTTTCCCCTGACACCCTTTTATTCTGAATTCCCGCTTTCCCCAGACTGCGGGCGGACGCATAGGCAGGCGGGGGATGGCAGAAGTCCTCTTTGTTATTCAGTCATTCAGTGATAGGTTATTAGTCATATGTTGTATTTTTTCTACGGAACCGATACCGACAAAGCGCGCGCGAAGGCGCGGGGACTCGTGGAGGCGTTACGGAAGAAAAAACCGGACGCGGAAGTTTTCAGCATGGATAGCGACAATTTTTCGGAGGCGAAGTTTGAAGAGTTTATAGGAGGGCAAGGGCTTTTTGAAAGAAAGTTCATTGTGTATGGAAACAGGATTTTTGAAAATCAGGAGGCGAAAGTTTTTGTAATGGAGAAATTGAAAGAAATCGCGGTCTCGGAAAATATTTTCATTTTGCTTGAAGGGCCGGTG